>WQTQ01000190.1 GCA_009786175.1 Bacillota bacterium
GCCAATTGCCATAATGTGTTTCATGTTTGCCTCCTCTAATTTTACAACACCTTACCCATCATACAATACGACCTGTACACCTTCATGCCCCATGTGGCGTAAATGTCCAGGTTGCGGCCGCCCGTCCACAAAAACCATGTGTAAAAAATGCGCCGCTCTACCATGTCAGAGACAAGGTTATGAAAAAGTACACCGCCAAGTCCTGTACCTTGCTGGTCGTTTGCTACGCCAAAAGGCCCAAAACGCCCGGGGGTGCCGTCCATTGCCCGCATGGCAAAACCCACAACTTCGCCTTTCGGGTTCCATGCAAGCTGAATAGACTCTTCACCGCGCCCACGCAAAATATTTTCCCTTATGTTAGGCAGCCAATATGGAAAATACGCATTCATGAAGTCAAACAACGGCAGGCAATTTTCCATTCTAAAACCGCCGAATGTGTACCCATCATATTCCAACTTGGCCTTCCTGTGTAAATATCGCGCAGGTGTTTCGTATTCCCGCAGGTTCAAATCCATAGAACAGCAGATTCCTTTGTCTGCATAGCCAAGGCTTTTGAAAAACTCAACGCCGACCGCATAGGCTTTTTGGTCTACCCCCGGGAAGAAATAATTTGTAGCGTACGCGCCAACATCCAGTTTTTTTACGCCCCGCATCACAAATTCATTCTCCAATGTTCTCACTAACGCACTGCCCACACCTTTACGGCGATGGTTTGGTGAACACCCCATTGCTACAAGCCACCCGTTTTCCGGCTGCAAACCGACCCCCTCATCGGGTACGCGGCGTTTTGTGCCGTAAGCAAAGCCTATAAGTTCCCCGTTTTCTTCCGCCAATAAATATAAATGCGGGTCAAAATTAACGTCGCATATTATTCGCGTATAGAAATTTTCCTTGTTTATCCTGTCTTCTGTCAGCGACGCATTCCACAACTTTATAGCCGCTTGCTCGTCCTGCGCCGTATATATGCGAATTATCATGGCTTCATCATCCTTTGCGTTTTTGCCAGATATGCCGCGCCCATTTCCGGGCTTTCGGTTACCTCCACAATTTGCATTTTTGGAAAAGTTTTGCGTATTTCGTCTTCAAAAATCCTTCTGATATATTCGTTACGCAAAATCACACTGCCGCTTAATACCATTTTGTGGGCATCAAGCCCCGCCCGCTTTATCATAGCGCGGGCCAACGTAATTAAGTCCTGCGCGGCTTGGTTTTCAATTGAAATGGCCACATTATCGCCGCAGTTTGCGGCATCCATAACCAATATGGCCGCTTCCGCTACTTTTGCCTTGGTAAAATCCTTTCCATAAATGTACCCGGATAATTTACCAATGGTAGAAACGCCAAAAAAATCCGTAATCATATTTGATAGAAGCGTTTTTTCGCCCCTGCCGTCAAAGTCCATCATTGCAGCTTTTATTGCGTCCATGCCAATACGGTAACCGGAACCGCCATCATCAATCAGGTGCCCCCACCCGCCAATGCGGAACAGTGTCCCTGCCTTATCAACGGCATACCCAATAGAACCCGTGCCTGAAATTAGAATTGCCCCGGGTTCGCCTTTAGTTTCGGCCAGCAGTAACATTTCGCCGTCGTTGTAAATTTGCAAGCTGCCGCTGTAACCAATATCCCTAAAAATCTGCTCCAGCAGTTTTGTGTTATATCCCGCATGTGACCCTGCACTGCC
Organism: Bacillota bacterium; assembly: GCA_009786175.1. The sequence continues at coordinate 1,685 of WQTQ01000190.1, forward strand.
TAAACATATGCCCAGGCAGTTCTGCAAGCTTAAATCATTATCGGCGCAGAAGCCTTCAACCAACATTTTTATGTTGGCAAAAATTTTTTCATAAGTTTCTGCCGCCAAATTCGTAGAACCGCCTTCAGCACGGCCCACGGCTTTCATGTTCTCGTCTACGGCCACCAACCGCGAGCGGGTTCCACCGCCGTCTATTCCAATATAAAAATGTGTCATGGCGTTATGCAAAAAACCGCGGCAAATATTCTTTGTGCGCTTCCAGCAATTCATTAAATACCGCGCGTGCCTTTGCAGAGTCACCAACCAACGGGTTTGTCAAAAGCGCGGCTATACCCGCGTTATAATCGCCGTTAAGGCCAGCTTGTACGGCAAGTTTTTCATATGCTTTTACCCCTTGAATAAGCCCGGCAATGTGCTGGTTTACATTAGGGTTAATAAGCGGCAGCGGACGCGGGCCGTCTTTGCCCACTATGCACTTAATTTCGGCCACGTCATCTTTTTGCAAGAAGGGCAATACACCGCCATTAATTGTGTTTACAACATGTATGGTGTTAAGGTCGTTTTCAATTGCGTCTACCAAGGACACCGCCGCCTCGGAATAAAATGCACCGCCTCGCTTGTCCAAAAGCGCGGGCTTTTCTGTTAACGTCTCATCTTGGTACATTTTTAGCAAATCTTCTTCGATGGCTACACAATCTTCGCCGCGGGTGGTTGGGCGAACCTTGGCATCTGCCACGCATTTCTCGTGGTTATAAAAATAATTCAAATAATACGATGGAATACCGCCGATTGTTTTCAAAAACTCTGTGTCCGGTGAAGACGCGAAATGCACAAATTCCGGGTCTTCCAATAACTCCGGCAATACGTCTTTTCCGTTTGCAATTACGGCGGTTATCCAGCTTAGGTGGTTAAGGCCCACATAGTCATAATCAAAATCCGGCGGGTTGTTAGTTTTGCGGCGCAAGGTTTTTTCGAAACCGATTGGCGCATTGCATAAGCCAACGCTGTTAAAGCCTTTTCTTTTTGTAAGCATTTCTGCCAAAATACCCGACGGGTTAGAAAAATTAATTAGCCAAGCACCCGGGTTTGCATACTTCTCCATAATATCCGCAATATTTTCCATAACAGGAAGGGTACGCAACGCCTTAAAAAAGCCCCCGGCCCCTGTGGTTTCCTGGCCGATAAGACCATGTTTCAGCGGAATTTTTTCGTCTAAAATACGTGCAGGCAGCCGCCCTACCCTAAGCTGGGCAATTACATAGTCTGCCCCGGATAAGGTTTCTTCCAAATTTGTAGTTACAACCACAGGAATGTCCAGGCCTTTAGCTTTAATCATACGCTTTGCCAAAGACGATACAATTTCATTTTTAGGCTCGTCGATGTCCATCATGTAAAAGCATGATACATCCAGCCTGTCTGTACGGGTTATAAACCCGTTGATAAGCTCCGGTGTGTATGTGCTGCCGGAACCAATTACCGCAACTTTTAATTTCTTCACGTAAATTTCCTCCTATTTCCTGTGACAATTTCTTATGATTTTGTCATTATTATATCACACGGCATAAGATTTACCATATATTTTGCAAAGCCGACACAATATGATATACTAGCGTTGTATGCTACAATAAACATCCGACAAGGGGACGGAAAATGGAGTCTATTTTCAAAAGGCAGGAAGTCAAGTTTGTGCTTACGCAGGCACATTTCCTGCTGATTTACCAAATAATCACGCAACATGTGCCGCCGGACAGGTTTGGCAAATATCTGGTTCAAAGCATATATTTTGATACAGATAACTGGGACGTTATAAGAGCGTCCATAGAAAAACCCGTGTATAAAGAAAAATTACGTCTCCGCTGCTATGGCGTACCGGGTGCCAACTCTCCAATTTATTTGGAACTGAAAAAGAAATATAAAGGCATGGTTCATAAGCGACGAATTGATTTTCTAATGGATGATTTAAAAAATAAAACCCCGCGTGACATTGCGGCCGCAGACAACTCACAAGTTGGCAAAGAACTGGATTTCTATCTAAAATCTATGTCTGTCTATGAGAAAGCGCATATTTCGTACAACCGCGAAGCATTTTCCGACACCAACGGCTTGCGTGTTACCTTTGATACGGATATTCGATTCCGTACAAATTTTCTTGACTACGGGCACCCAAGCGGCGGGCTGGAAGTATTACCGGAAGGCTACACTATAATGGAAGTTAAAACCCTTGGGGGTATGCCCCTTTGGCTGGCTCACGCGCTAAGCCAATTCCGTATTTTCCCAACATCATTTTCAAAATATGGGACCGGATATAAAAAATATATTTTGCAAAGAGGAGATTTATGGACATTTTTACCGAAAGCTTTGTAAGAGAAGACCCTACTCTAAGCGTGTTCCTGCTTACAACCATGTGCTCTCTGGCGTTTGGCGCGATTGTAGCCGTAATGTATATTATACAAAACAAACGCAGCAAGACCATGGCCATCGCGCTTGTAATTATGCCTGCTGTCGTACAGGGCATTATAATGCTTGTAAGCGGCAACCTTGGCGCAGGCGTGGCCGTTGCAGGTGCGTTTAACCTTGTACGTTTTCGCTCTGCACCCGGTAACGCAAAGGATATTGGATACATCTTTTTTGCAATGGTAATCGGCTTCATTGCCGGAATGGGCTTTTTACTTTTTGCCTTAATATTTTTAGTTGCCATTGGCTCAACATTATTTATTACCGTAACCCTTGTTATGGAGAAAAGTGAAACGCGGGTTTTGCGGATAGTGCTGCCGGAAAGCCTGGATTTTAACGGCCTGTTTGACGATTTGTTTGCAAAATACGCCCGCGACGTTAATCTAAAAAGAGTACGGACAACAAGCATGGGCAGTCTTTATGAGTTGACGTACAATTTACAGCTTAATAATGTAAGCGAAACTAAAGCATTTATTGACGAAATACGCTGTAGAAACGGAAACCTGAATGTGCTGCTAAGCCAAAAGTCAGATGATACGGATGACTTGTAAAAAAATAGCTTTGATTTTTATACCGGATTTTTGTTTTTTATTGATGAAAACTGAAAATCATGGTATTCTTTATAAGATCGCAAACAAAATGTGGCCACGATAAAAATATCGTACTACAAATGAAACAGATTTCGAAAGGAGAAATTCAACATGCACCGCAAAGTAAAAACAGTTATTGCAATACTGGCTTTAACTGCAACCATGGTACTAATTTCTGCCTGTTCTGGGCAAGATTCACGGGAGTTTCGTGAAATAAGTGACGAGTTGCAACAAGAAACTGCCAGTATGCGAGTATTGCTAGACCATTTACAGGTAGAAAATCAGTCTCTTTCGGCCAGGCTTTCCGAAGCTGAGGCACTGCTGGCCAGGTTACCGTTAACGGACCTGTTCGCCCACGAAGTATCTGCATGGCCAACGGAAGATGCGGCCACGGAAGAAGATTCAACCTATGAACCGGAACCACCTGCTGAACCAACCTCTGAAGATTACAGTGACGAGCCTGCCGAATATCACGCAGCCGATGAACCGTCATACACGCCGGACACTTATGTCCCGGTTCTTGCGGCGGCAGCAGTTAACATTATCGACATGCCGGTTGTTGCAATGTCACCGGAGAATTACAATAGCTGGATCCCCTTTGGGGAGATAAGGACATGGGACATTTCACGGCGCGATTCCACAGGATATGCCCGTCTTTCCGGTGGTATTCTTGCCGGTCGTGTAGACGCCAATGACGGTGAAGGCGTACTTGATTCTGTGGCACATACGGGCCACAGGCACAGCGTTACGTATTCACTAAACTCCCAATACTCACGGTTTAGAGGAACCATTACCCTTTATTGGGGCAACAATGACGCCCAGCGGGATTATCAAATTGTTTTTGTTGGTGACGAAGAGCGAATCTTTGAAAGCCCGATTATCACCGGCGGCTCACAGCCAATCGATTTTGACGTTGATGTATCCGGTATAAATCAAATAAGAATCGGAAGACTTAGCCCGGATGGCGGGGCAGCCATTATTGGCATTGTTGATGCGTATTTTATCCCGTAACTAAATGGGAATAGTATAAAAAGGCCGCGCAGAGTGTGTGTTTATCACATTCTGCGCGGTTTTTGTTTATGCCTTACGCTTCTTGCTTTTTGGGTACGGGCGCGGCTCATCTGTATTACCAAGCAAATAATCCACACTGGTTTTGTGCAGCGCGGCAAGGGCAAGTAATGTTTGTGTGGGAATATCTCGCTGGCCAAGTTCGTAATTGGAGTAAACCTGTTGAGAACAGTTTAATAATGCCGCAACCTGTTTTTGTGTCCAGTCCTTATCTTCTCGCAAATCTCGTATGCGTCGATACATAAAATCACCTCGACACAACTTTACTTTACTGCAAATTGTTGTATTGACTTTCACCGCATATTGCGGTATGATGTCGAAAAATTTACTGTGAGAGGATGGGTTAAATGAACAACATGGGCAAAGTTTTGGTAAAAGGTACCGGGAATGGTGGTAATGCAATTTTAGGCTGGGCTGCGTTCTATGTAGCGGGTGCGATTGTTTCATTTGTTTTGGCATATACGGTAGGTATCATTGAAGTACCAGTTGGTTGGGGACAAACGGAGAGTTATAGAACAAATGCTGTAGAATCAATTCATAACGACGTTTGCACTAATGAAAAAATGGAATTATTTATCGAATGTCGCGGATGTAATAACAAATACGATGCTGAACATAACATTTGCCCTTATTGCGGGTATTTATCAAACACAGAAGCCGATGTAAGATGGGAATGTAACAAATGCAGTACAATAAACTTGGAAACAAATAGCTTTTGTAAGAAATGTAATTACAAGAGAGTATAAGTTGCACTACAAAAACCCGTGCCATGTCTAACACAAAGCACGGATTTTTGTTTTTCTAAAGGCAGGCTACTCGTTGGGCAAGAAAATAGTGAGCTACAGCGCGACTATCGATTATTGCCGAAGGCAATCATCGATTCGGAGCGCGGTGGCTCACTATTTTCGTAGGCTAACCTCGTGGGCTAACAAGACGCCCTTTATAAAACTATTACACGTTTGTTAAGCTTCTTTCGCTGCTTAGTGCCGCTTGAGCCGCTGCAAGTCTTGCGATAGGCACACGGAACGGTGAGCAGGATACATAGTCAAGACCGATTTTTGCACAGAACATAATGCTGGATGGGTCACCGCCATGCTCGCCGCAGATACCAATTTTTAGTTTTGGATTGGTTGCGCGGCCTTTTGCTACAGCAATTTTCATAAGTTCGCCAACACCTGTTTGGTCAAGTTTGGCAAAGGGGTCGCCTTCGTAAACTTGCTTATCCAGGTAGTCGCCTAAGAATTTAACGGCGTCGTCGCGGGAGATACCATAGGTCATTTGTGTAAGATCGTTGGTACCAAAGCTGAAGAATGCCGCTTCTGCCGCAATTTCGTCAGCGATTAGGCAGGCGCGTGGGATTTCAATCATTGTACCAACGCTGTAGCTAAGCTCTACGCCGGCAGCTTTGATTAGCTCTTCCGCTTTTGCAACAATAACTTCTTTTACATACTTGGTTTCTTTAATGTCGCCAACAAGTGGGATCATAATTTCCGGCTTAATGTCGTAGCCTTTTGCCTTTTTAACTTCAAGGGCAGACTCGATGATGGCCTGAGTTTGCATTTCCGCAATTTCCGGATAGCTAACTGCCAAGCGGCAGCCACGGTGGCCAATCATTGGGTTAAACTCGTGCAAGGATTCGATTTTTTCGCGGATTTCTTGCTCTGTTTTGCCCATATCTTTTGCCAAAGCAACGATGTCTTTATCTTCTTGAGGCATGAACTCGTGAAGCGGCGGGTCAAGCAGACGGATTGTTACAGGTCTGTCGGCCATTACTTCGTAAATGCCTTCGAAGTCTTTCTTTTGGAAAGGAAGAAGTTTTGCAAGGGCGGCGCGACGCTCTTCTTCTGTGTTGGAAAGAATCATTTCGCGAACGCGGGCGATACGGTCTGCTTCAAAGAACATATGCTCTGTACGGGTTAGGCCAATGCCTTCCGCACCAAACTCAAGAGATTTTTCTGCGTCTTTTGGAGAGTCTGCGTTTGCGCGAACGCCAACTGCGCCTTTAACTTCGGATACCCAGCCCATGAACTTTTCAAAATCGCCGGAAAGGCCTGCTTCAATTGTAGCAACTTGACCGTTGTAAACAATACCGGTAGAACCGTTTAGGGAGATGAAATCGCCCTCTTTAATTGTTACGCCGCCAAGGGTAAAGGATTTGCCGTCTGCGCCAAAGCGGATGTCTTCGCAACCGGAGATACAGCAGGTACCCATACCGCGGGCTACTACTGCCGCATGGCTTGTCATACCGCCGCGGGCTGTAAGGATACCTTCCGCAACTTCCATGCCCATAATGTCGTCGGGGGAAGTTTCCATACGAACAAGGATAACTTTTTCGCCGCGCTCGTTGTGGGCAACAGCGGCTTCTTCTGCTGTAAAGTAAACTTTACCCGATGCAGCACCCGGGGAAGCGGCAAGCGCACTGCCAAGCTGCTGAGCGGCTTTAAGGCCTGCGTCGTCAAATACAGGGTGAAGAAGTTGGTCAAGAGCTTTAGGATCTACAGCCAAAACTGCTTCTTCTTTGGTCATAATGCCTTCGGCTACAAGGTCTACCGCAAATTTTAATGCGGCTTGTGCTGTACATTTTGCGTTACGTGTCTGCAGAATGTATAGCTTGCCTTCTTCGATGGTCATTTCCATATCTTGAACAAATTTGTAGTGCTTTTCTAAACGGCGGGCAATTTCAAGGAATTCGTCATAGATTGCTTTGTTTTCCGCAGCAAGTTCCGCAAACGGGCGTGGTGTGCGGATACCGGCAACAACGTCTTCACCTTGGGCGTTCATAAGGAACTCGCCATAAATAACGTTTTCGCCTGTTGCGCAGTCCCGGGTAAATACAACGCCTGTGCCGGATGTGTCGCCCATGTTGCCAAATACCATTGCCTGTACGTTTACAGCGGTTCCCCACTCGTAAGGAATGTCATTCATACGGCGGTATACGAATGCGCGTGGGTTGTCCCAAGATTCGAATACTGCGGTAACCGCGCCATAAAGCTGTTCGCGGGCGTCTGTCGGGAAAGATTTGCCTTGATCGTCATGGTAGATTTTTTTGAAAATGTCTACGATGGCTTTCCAGTCGTCACCGGTCATATCGGCATCGCCTTTGTAGCCTTTGTCTGCTTTATACTTGTCGATTGCGTGTTCGAAGCTGTGTTTAGAAACGCCGATTACAACGTCTGCAAACATCATGATAAAACGGCGATAAGAGTCGTAAGCGAAGCGATCGCCTGCTTTTGCAGCAAGAGAAGCCGCAACGTCATCGTTCATACCAAGGTTGAGAACGGTGTCCATCATACCAGGCATGGAAGCGCGTGCACCGGAACGCACAGATACCAGCAGCGGATTTGCAGGATCGCCAAACTTTTTGCCGCTTTCGGCCTCTAGGGTGGCAATACATTCGTCCATTTGCTTTTTCATGTCGTCGGAAAGCACTTTTCCGTTTGAGTTGTACCAGGTACATGCTTCTGTTGTTACGATAAAACCGTTTGGTACAGGAATGCCTAAGTTGGTCATTTCCGCAAGGTTTGCACCTTTTCCGCCCAAGAGGTTACGCATTGTGGCGTTACCTTCTTTGAACATGTAAACATACTTGTAAGACATGTTTGTTCCTCCTATACTTATTTCACTGTTACTTTCGCTCCAACTTCCGCAAGCTTTTTAACGATTTCGTCAGCTTCTTGCTTTGGTGCCGCTTCTTTCAGAAGTTTTGGTGCGCCATCTACAAGTTCTTTAGCTTCTTTCAAGCCCAAGCCTGTGATTTCGCGAACTGCTTTGATTACTTTAATTTTTTCTGAGCCAACTTCGGTTAGCTCAACGTCAAACTCGGTTTTTTCTTCTACGGCTTCTGCCGGACCTGCTGCGGCTACCATTACACCGGCGGCTGCGCTTACGCCAAACTCTTCTTCGGCTGCTTTTACAAGCTCGTTTAGTTCAAGAACCGAAAGCTCTTTTACGGCCTCGATAATTTCATTTATGGACAATTTAGCCATTTTTTGTTTCCTCCTATTGATGTTTGTAAGATTAAATTATTCTGATTCTGGTAGATCTTTTTCCACAATTGCGTTAATAACACGTGCAAAACTTGCCATTGGGGATTTGAATGAACCAAGCAGCCTGGAAATAAGCACTTCCCTTGGCGGAATTTCCGCAATAGCTTTAGTGCCGTCTGCGTCGTACAAAACGCCTTCAACAATGCTGGCCTTAAATTCCAAAACCGGCATTGTTTTAACCAGCTTTGACACTTGGGATGCAGCGGCAGTTGCATCTTCATAAGAAAAAGCGACGGCCGTAGGGCCTTCCAAAAATGGCTTAAGGCCTTCAAACTCTGTACCTTCTACGGCGAAATTAATCATAGTGTTTTTGTACACTTTATAATCTACGCCGCCGGCTTTACGAAGAGCGGTACGCAATACTGTATCCTGCGCCACGGTAAGGCCGCAGGCATCTATAAGAACAACAGATTTTGCGCGGCCAAGTTTATCCTTAAGCTCGCTTACAACCACTTGCTTGGCTTGACGATTTCTTTCTAGGTTGGTCATCAACATATTCTCCTTTCTGTAGAATAGAGGGGCATATAAAAAGCCCCAGACTGTGTTACCATAGTCTCGGGCTAATACGTTTCGCATTAAATAAACGCTTTGAAAACATACAAAGCGACAATGTACGCATAACCGCCTCGGTAGGGTTTACACACAAAAAGAAACCTACTGTCTATGGCTGAAAAAAGTATATGCGCATTCCCGTAAAATGTCAAGGAAAAATTAATCCGCCGTATTCCTTTGCCATTTCAATGGTTGCCGGTGACAAATGGCTTAAATCGCCGCAGCCGTCTACGCCGTTGGATGTCCAAGGCATTACCCCTTGCCAGCCATTGCGCAAAGCTTCTTTATAGTCGGTAACAATTGTATTATTTTCTGTTCCTTCCGTTCTACCGGCAGAACCGCGGGCCATACATTCGCCGATAAGCGCAGGCTTAGATTTGCACATGCCAAATCCGGCAGGAAGCGGCCCGTACGGCGACATATAAAAAGGCACACCAAAGCTGTCGCCCATCCAATCGTAATAATGCGGCGACCAAAAATCTACATAGGCCCGTTTGCAAGGGTACAGTTTTTGCAGATATTCGTCAGAAATTTTGTTACCCTGCCACGGCGGCTCGTCAGAGCTGTATTTTGGCATATTAATTCCAACCGTAACCAAAACATTGCTATGTTCATGGATAACCGACGCACATACGGCAAACAGATAAGAAATGTTTTCCCAGGGAATTCTACCGCATTCCGGACCTTCGTTAACCCAATCCGGCTCATTCATTAAGTCAATACTCCACAACCGCGGGTTGTGGCCAAATTTTTGCAAAAAAGGAACGATATAATTTTGTGCAAAAGATTCCGCCGACTTTTTGTTCAGCAGCATATTCCGCCATTTTTGCGCCTCGGGGCGGGTACCGGTGTCTTTGAAATGGTCGAAAGACAAGGGTGTAGCCATAATGTAAATTTGGTGACGCTCTGCAGCTTCGAAAAGTTTAGCCAAATCGTCCCAGTGCTTTGCAGATACGCCTGTTACCATTCCGTTTTCGTCAATATCTACCGCACCTTGGTCGTTGTTGCAGTTAATCCACACACGGGTAGAATTAACGCCTGCTTTGTGCAGTTCTGCAAAGTGATTGTTCCACCACCGGTCGTCGTAGTTGCCGCCAAAGTCGTTCCATTTGTTCCATGGGGTGTTTACCCCGTTAAACCAAATTCGTTTGCCGCCAATTGTAAATTCATTGTTTGTGATAGTTATGCGGTTATTTTGTGCCATGCAATTACCTCCATTCACATCAAAATTGTATGGATACAGTGTACGATATTAAGTCCATCCGCGTCAATCATTTACCCCCTGATATCACATTGGCCAATATGATATCAGGGGGTAAATATTGAATGGTACAAACAATATCATATATTTTCTTGCATATCGGGCGTATTTTTGTTATCATCCGACATAAGTAGTTAACTCTATTGGAGGTGAAATGAATGGCTTACAAAATTACTGACGCATGTATCGCATGTGGTGCTTGCGAAGGCGAATGTCCGACATCTTGCATTTCTGCAGGTGATGTTTATGTAATTAACGCAGACGATTGTATCGACTGCGGCGCATGTGCAGGAGCTTGCCCTGTAGACGCGTGTGTTGCTGAATAATTGATTGTACTTAAAAAGAGCCTGTACGGCTCTTTTTTTGTAATATAAAACCCCTGCCACAGCGACAAGGGTTGAATTTTTTGTGTGTATTAGTTTGTAATTACTTGCTCTGTTTCTTTATCAAATATATGAATACGCTGAACATCCAATGCAACATTGATAACATCGCCGGATTTTGCGGTGCTTCTTGGGTTTACGCGGGCTGTTAACGGTTGGCCTGCGCATGCAAGATACAAGTAAACTTCCGCACCCAAAAGCTCTGTTACTTCAACTTCACATTTAATGGTAGCATCTTGAGCTTGGCTTATAAACATTTCTTCGTCTTTAAGGTCTTCCGGACGGATACCCATAACAACTGTTTTGCCGACATAGCCGCCTTCTTCTACTGCGCGGGCTTTTGCTTCCGGTAATTTAATGCCGTGTTCGCCAAATATTAGGAAAATATCGCCGCCGCGTTTTTCTACGCCAACTTCTACAAGGTTCATTTGCGGAGAGCCAATGAAACCGGCAACAAATAGGTTTTGTGGTTTATTGTATAGGTTTACAGGACTGTCTACCTGCATTATAAGACCGTCTTTCATAACTACGATACGGGTACCCAGTGTCATAGCTTCTGTCTGGTCATGGGTTACATAAACGAAAGTGGTTTGTAATCTTTGATGAAGCTTTGTGATTTCTGTACGCATTTGTACGCGAAGTTTCGCGTCAAGGTTAGATAGAGGTTCGTCCATTAGGAAAACTTTTGGCTCACGAACAATCGCGCGACCCATAGCTACACGCTGACGCTGACCGCCGGATAGAGCTTTTGGTTTACGATCCAGTAGATGCTCGATGTCAAGAATGCGAGCGGCTTCATGTACACGCTTTTCAATTTCTGCCTTAGGGGTTTTACGAAGTTTTAGGCCAAACGCCATGTTGTCGTATACGCTCATATGAGGATACAACGCATAGTTTTGGAATACCATTGCGATGTCGCGGTCTTTTGGAGCTACGTCGTTCATAAGCCTGTCGCCTATATACAGCTCACCTTCAGTTATTTCTTCCAAACCGGCGATCATACGCAAAGTTGTTGTTTTTCCACAGCCTGAAGGGCCTACAAAAATGATAAATTCTTTGTCTTCTACCTTCATGTTAAAATCATGTACAGCTACAAACCCGTTTGGATATTTCTTTACAATGTTTTTAAGCTCTAATCCAGCCATTTGCTTGCCTCCTTATGTTTAGCACATATGCGTAAACATAGTATGTGCTACAAGAATGATATTACACTATTGTTACATTTCCCGCCATTAGCTGAATTTACAAAATTTTAAGAAATTTTCTGTAGAATTTGTCAATGAATAAAATTACTGTCTTTGACGCACATTATATGCATGAATAATACAAAAACGAAACCTGCGCCCTCGCCTATTTTGGACGAAAATATCAAAATCCTAGAGAAATTATTTGCAGATTGTCAAGATTTTATAGGGCGAAAATTCCCACCCGGCGGCGAAGGCGCACCATGGATTTACACTGCGTATATAGACGCAATGACCGACCGCGAACTTACAGACTTGACCGTAATTAGACGGCTGTTTGATATGGACTGGTCAAAACTTAGCCAAGACGGCAAAAGCATGGATTTATATACAGCCCTGCGGGACAGGGGTATTGCCACAGCCGACATTTCCGAGGCAGATAATTGGGACGACATACTTTACTTTATCCATGCCGGGGATACGGCGGTTTTTGTGGAAGGTTTTAATAAGGTAATTGTTATAGCCACACGGGGTTTCCCAAACCGCGGCATACAAGCCACGGAAACGGAAGTAGTTGTGCAGGGCCCAAGAGAAGCTTTTAGTGAAGTAATGCGCTTTAACACGGCATTGGTGCGGCGGCGCATTCGTGACACAAATTTAAAGGTAAAACAGTCTAAACTTGGGCGGCGAAGCCTGACCGACATCGCGCTTATGTACATGGAGGATATTGTACGCCCGGAAATATTGCAGGAAGTGGAGCGTCGCCTGGAGCAAATACAAATTGACGGAATTTCCGACAGTGGCTGTGTAGAGCAATTAATAGAGGAAAACTGGCTAAGTCCGTTCCCCCAAGTGCAGCTGACAGAAAGGCCGGACAAAGCCGCGTCTTCCATTTTGGAAGGACGAATTGCCATAATTGTAGATAATTCGCCATTTGTAATTTTGGTACCTGTAACACTTAACTGCCTGTTCCAGTCTGCGGAAGACTACTACAGCCGCTGGCAGGTTATGTCCATTACACGGTTTACGCGCTTTATCGGCGCGTTTTTGGCCGTCGCACTGCCTGCATTTTATATTGCCGTGGCACTGTACCACCCGGGAATGATTCCGTTATTAATGGTGACCAAACTTGCGGAAGCAAGCCAAGCAGTCCCCTTCCCTGCCGTAATAGAGATTTTCTTGTTAGATGCCGCATTTGAGCTGCTGCGGGAGGCAAGCATACGGCTGCGGAACGCCTCCGGCGGCACAATCGGCATTGTTGGCGGCTTAATTGTTGGCCAGGCAGCCGTTGAAGCAGGCCTGGTTAGCCCAATTGTTGTAATTATTGTGGCAATGACAAGCATCGCAACATTTGCCATACCAAATATATCCCTGGTATACAGCTTTAGGCTTGTAAAATACGGGCTGTTACTTGCCGCAGCAGCATTTGGTTTCCTTGGCCTTGGGATGGGGCTAATTTTTGTGCTGGTGCATTTGGCGTCGTTAAAAAGTTTTCATTTTCCGTACCTTATGCCCTTTGCCTCTGCAGAAATGGACGGTTACCACGAACTTAAAGACAGCCTCTTCCGTTTTCCGCTTACAAGCTTTACAAAGCGGCCATTCTTTGCCAGAAGAGGCCAGAGGAATAGGATGTAGCTAAATATACCATTGCGTATCCTTTTGTACAATTTTTTATAACCCGAGGTGCCATATGCTTGCCGCTAACAGAAAAATAACAATACGACAATTACAGATACTGATAATCCTTAGTGCAATGGGCACAGGCGTAATTGTCCTGCCACGGCGCGCTGCAGAATTTGCCGGGGAAGACGGTTGGTTTATTGTTGCCTGGCTTACTGTTATCGCGGTGCTTATCGGCATGTTTATTTCCACGGCTGTAAACGCGGCCACAAAAGCAAAGCCGGATGCCGGGTTTATAGAGTTTACCGGCATATTGCTAACCCGTCCGGTGGCGTATGTTTGCGGCGTTGTGCTGTGGCTGAAATTAGTTGTTTCTGCCGGGCTGGAGCTGCGGATTTTTATGGAAATAACCCAATCGGTTATGCTGCCAAAAACACCGGTGGCGGTAGTTAGTGCGGTAGTGCTTACGGTGTGTGCCTATGCCGCCATAAAAGGAATGGAAACCAGGGCCCGCGTAGCGGAAATATTGTTTGCTGTAATGGCTTTGCCTTTCATATTTTTGGTTATTCTCGCCTTTTTTGACACCAATTTTGCAAATTTACAACCCGTGTTGGCTACCCCTCCCCGAGATTTGTTGCAAGGCACTTTGCGGCTTGGGTTTGTTTTTACCGGGCTGGAATGCTTGCTTTTGGTGTCGCCATTTTTACGGAAAGGCAGCAAACATATGGCGCGGCATGTGGCAGGGGCACTGGGCCTTGCAGGGGGGATAATCCTTGTAATTACGGTATTGACCATCGTAAAATTTGGGCCCGGCGTTATTGACCAACAATGGCCCGTACTGCGCATGATGGACATGGTAAACATCCCCGGCTCGTTTATACAGTGGCATGAGACGTTAGTGTTCGCATTTTGGATTATTACAACTTTCGCCATTGTAAACATGATGTTATTTTTTGGCGGCGTACTGGTGAAAGATATTTTTAGACCAAAATCGTGGTATTTGGGGGTTATTATTACTACTGCCGCGGTTTTTGCTGTGTCTGTATTCCCATGGGGGGATGTGTATAAGGTACTGGATTCTATGTATTTTACCGTTGGTATATTTTTTATGATTGTTTTGCCGGTTATTTTGCTGGCAGCGGCTAAGTTGCGCAAAGCTACACTCCTGTTACTTGCCTGTACCCTACTGCTAACAAGCTGCCAAGACCGGGTAGAAATTGAAGACAGGGCATTTATAACGGCCATAGGCGTAGACAGTGACAACGGCGAATATGCCGTAACCCTAGCCGTTCCATTGCTAAAAAAGGACGGTGATGAAGACAGTGACGAATCACACCATACAAAAACCGCCACCGGACAGACAATAACTGAAGCCTTTAAAAAATTGGACGCAAAAACCGACAAAACCCTCTACTACGGCCAGGCAAAACTTCTTGTGTTTGGCAGCAGCCTTCTTAATGACGGGGATATGACAGGCAGCGTTATTAACGCTGTAAAGAATAAACCGGAAATAGATCTACGGCTTAACGTACTTGCAACTAACGGCAGCGCGAAAGATATTTTGGAAGCGAAGCCCCCGGAAGAAACCCTGCCCGGGTTATTTGCGGCGGATATTTACCGCAGTAAAAGCAGGCTTGGCGGGTCAAGTTTCGCGCTTAATTTGCAGCAGTTGGCCAATTCATACAAAAATGACGCGGTAATTCCAATGATAAAAAATGAGGATTGCAAGGAGACACCTCTTAAATTAGACGGTGCAGTTGTAATAAAAAACCGGCAAAAAACCGGGGAACTCTCTGCCGAAGAACTGCAGGGTTTCTTATGGTGCGTAAACCGCGGAAATAACGGCGCGGTTGTAACTGTGGAGTATGGCGGAAATCTTGTTCCCATTAAAATAATGAAGCATACAGCAAAAATCTGCTTCCGACCTTCGGCTGAAAATGAAAAAGGCCTGCAAGCGGCAGTAAACATTAAAGTAACAGCTAAATTAGACGAATCACCGGCGAAATACGCGGATATGGCGCAAATAAAGGAAATGTTGGCGGAGCAGATTATAAAGGAAATATTCGCCACAGCCGATAAACTTCAAAACGAGTATGCAACAGACGGCTACGGCTGGCTGGAGCTATTACGGCAGAAAAATTACTGCCTTTACAAACTCCATTCCGACAATTGGGAGGATGTGTTTCCGGAAATTGAAGTTGTTGCAGACATCACGGTAAGCCTATAGCGCGTTGCGCCAACCTGTGTTAATATTTTGCCAAGGCAGGTGACGCATAATGATAAAACTAACAATTTGCGATGATGAAATTGTAGAAATTTCGTATCTTACAAAGCTGATTAACCAATGGGCAGCAGAGCAAAATACCCTTGCGCGCATATCAACCTTCCAAAGCGCGGAGCAATTTTTATTCGCCTACGAAGAAGATAAAATTGTAGATATTCTGTTGCTGGATATTGAAATGAAAGCCATGAACGGCGTTGAG
>WQTQ01000191.1 GCA_009786175.1 Bacillota bacterium
AGGTTTCAAATGTCTATTAAAATGGCGATTATCGGCATGGGCGGCATGTCCGGCTGGCATTTTAACAACATCAAAAACGATATCAAAGATATCGAAATTGTTTCCGGGTATGACATTAACAGAGAAGTTTGCGAAAGAAGAGCAAAAGAGTGGGGCATAAAAGTTTATAACAACCCTGAAGAACTTTACGCAGATCCTGAAATTGACCTGGTACTTATTGCCACATCCAATGATGTTCATGCAGATTATTCTATCAAATGTATGGAAGCGGGTAAAAACGTAGTCTGCGAAAAACCTGTTACAATGACAGTTGCCGAACTGGAAGACGTTATAAAAGCAAAAAATAAAACCGGGAAATTTTTCTCTATTCATCAAAACCGCCGTTGGGACCCGGACTATATCGTAATTAAAACAATGTTGGCAGATAAAATGATTCGCAGCCCATACTCTATTAAAAGCAGTGTACACGGCTCTCACAGGCTATGGGGCTGGCGCGCTTTTAAAGAGCCGGGCGGCGGTTTGCTTCTGGACTGGGGCATCCACTTGCTTGATCAAATGCTTGACCTTATTCCCGAACCTGTGGTTTCCGTATACGGGCATTTGCACGTGCTGGAAGACAGCGAAGTAGACGACGCCTTTACAGTTATGCTGCGCTTCGAAGGCGGCTGCACAGCGGTTGTAGACATTTCCACAAACAGCTACGTTGTAGAGCCGCGCTGGCGTGTACACTCCCCCGACGGCACAGCAATTATTGAAGACTGGGAACTGCATGGCAGAATTGTAAAACAGGCAGACCCGGACGAAAAAGACTGGACAGAAACCGTATACTACACCGCCGCAGGCCCAACCCGCACCATGCTTCCACGCCCCAGAGAAACCACAATTGAAGTTGAACTGCCAAAAGTAGGCGAAAGAAGCTGGACAGATTACTACAAAAACGTGGTAGACGTAATCGAGAACGGCGCAGAACAAATCGTTACCGCAGAGCAAGGCCTGCGTGTAATGAAAGTAATCGAAGCAATTTTCGAATCCGACCGCACAGGCGAAGCAATTACAACAAAAATTTAAATAATTCACCCCCTGATATCACATTCACAAATATGATATCAGGGGGTATCTAAGGATTGACACCTAATGACAAGAACAGAAGACGAAGTAAAAAATCTGGGACTTTTGGGCCAAGGCCACAACAGTTACCCCACAACTTACAGCCCCGATATTCTGGAGGCATTCCCCAACAAACACCCCGGTAACGATTATATGGTTACGTTTAACTGCCCAGAGTTTACTTCCCTGTGCCCAAAAACAGGCCAGCCGGATTTTGCTACCATTGTGATAAACTACATCCCCGGCCCAAGGTTGGTGGAAAGCAAATCCTTAAAGCTATATCTGTTCAGTTTCCGCAACCACGGGGATTTTCACGAGGACTGCGTAAATATAATCATGAAAGATTTGCAAAAGCTGATGGAGCCGAAATATATAGAGGTGAAGGGCATTTTTACGCCACGGGGCGGCATTGCAATTTATCCGTTCGCTAATTACGGAGATAAGCGGTATGCGGAAATGGCGAAGAAAAGGTTGTTTGACAGTTTGGGTAGCTAATGAGAAAGAGCATACGATTACAGGAATACGATTACTCCCAACCGGGGTACTATTTTGTTACCATGTGTACAAAAGATAAACAGAACCTGTTCGGCAATGTAGGGACGACCGCCCTCGGTCGTCTGTATATTGAATTGTATAATTCAGAATTGTATAGCGAATTAGAACGTGAGGAAACTAAGCTTTGGACATACAGCGTCCCCAAATTATACGATTTGTACCAAGAAAGTATTAAAACTGGAAAATTGGAACTTGCGGATTATTAAGGACGTGAATAACTATGCCGGAAATAGTAAAATTCAAGGCATTTTGTATCGAGCGATACAAATATGCATACAACCTTGAAGGCCGCGAAGTTTTGCGCCTTTTTAAACAATACGGTGTAATGGAATACATCAGTTCCTTTTACGACATCCTACACACCTTTGGTGACCAATACATTGTAGCGGATATTCATGAATTTATTACGGTTCGCCAAAGTTAGGAGGCACAAAATGAAAGCTCTTGTTATACTAAGCGGCGGCCAAGACAGCACCACCTGCCTGTTTTGGGCGTTACGGCAGTACGGCGCGGGCAACGTCTATGCCTTGGGCTTCGACTACAACCAACGCCACAAAGCGGAACTTACATTTGCTAAAAATATTTGCGATGCCCACAACGTACCTTTCACAGTTTTGTCCCTGCCCATAATCCAAGAGCTTTCCAACAATGCCCTTACCAACCCAAACATGGCAGTTGATACAGATAAGCCGGAAAATTCCCCTCCAAATACTCTTGTGGAA
This sequence comes from Bacillota bacterium, assembly GCA_009786175.1. Next base: position 2,385 of record WQTQ01000191.1, read on the forward strand.
GGCCGCAACATACTGTTTTTAACTTATGCGGCTATTTTTGCAAAATCCAAAGGTATACGGGTACTTGTAGCCGGGGTATCCGAGTCTGACTACAGCGGCTACCCGGACTGCCGGGATATGTTCGTAAAAGCCTGCAATATTTCGCTAAACTTGGGCATGGATTACCCTTTCATAGTAGAGACGCCCCTTATGTGGCGCGATAAAGCGCAGGTTTGGCAGCTTGCAGACGAACTTGGGGTACTGGAAGTAATCCGCACACAAACACTAACCTGCTACAATGGTATAATCGGCGACGGCTGCGGTAACTGCCCCGCCTGCGATTTACGTCAAAAAGGATATAAGGAGTATCTAACATGCTACAGAACAAAGGAGTAATTTAACCATCATGTACGAAATAAAAAAGACCTTTGAAATTAGTGCCGCCCACAAGCTGGAGCTGGACTACGAATCTAAATGCACCAATTTGCACGGTCACAACTGGATTGTAACCGTTTATTTGCGTTCGCAGGAGTTAAACCAAAGCGGCATGATTATGGACTTTACAGAAATTAAACAGAAAATTACTAAGCAGCTGGACCATCAGGTGCTTAATGACATACTGCCGTTTAACCCAACGGCAGAAAACTTGGCAAAATATATCTGCGACACCCTTACCCCACACTGCTACAGGGTAGACGTTACGGAAAGCGAAAATAACACGGCAAGCTATTGGAAGGATCAATAATGAATTACAACGTTGTAGAAATATTTGACAGTATAGAGGGTGAAGGAAAGCGTACGGGTATGCCTGCAACTTTTATCAGGCTTGCAGGCTGTAATTTACGCTGCACCTACTGCGACACAACCTACGCACTTGAAGCCATAGACGGCGAATATACAACAATGCCAATAGACGAACTTCTTGCCCAACTAAAACAGCGGCTATATTCCCGTGTAACCCTAACCGGCGGCGAACCCCTTACAGCCCCCAACGTGGAAATTTTAGTCTACCAAATGCTAAAGCTTGACAAGGAAGTCAATATAGAAACCAACGGAAGTGTAGACGTATCATTTTTATTTGATTATATGCAAACCAAGAATTATTCACCGGGCAGCAAGCTGTTTTATACAATGGACTACAAACTTCCGTCCAGTGGGGTAACAGACAGTATGCATATGCCAAACTATACAAAACTCCGCCCGTGTGATGTCCTAAAGTTTGTTGTGGGCAGCCAGCAGGATATAACCCACATGATTGATGTTGTGCGCAGCCTAACATCCAAGCCCCAGATTTATATCGGCGCGGTATACGGCAAGTATGAACTAAAAAATTTAGTACAAACCATAATAGATACACCGGAATTAAAAAACGCAACACTTCAAGTGCAATTGCACAAAATAATTTGGGATGCCAACGAAAGGGGCGTGTAAATTCATTGATAGACCAAACAAAATTAACCGAAGCGGTACAAATGCTGATTACCGCCCTTGGGGACGATATAAACCGCCCCGGCCTTTTGGAAACACCGGAGCGGGCAGCAAAAATGTATATGGAAATGTTTGAAGGCATGAGCTACACCAACGATGAAATTGCCGAAATGTTCAGCAAATGCTTCGAGGATACAAAGGCAAATGACTGGGTATTAGTGAAAGACATTAGCATATTCAGCTTTTGCGAGCACCACTTCGCGCTTATGTATAACATGAAGGCTCATATAGCTTACAAGCCAAAAGATAAGGTAATCGGCTTGTCAAAAATAGCGCGTATTGCCGGTATGGCGGCAAAACGCCTGCAATTGCAAGAGCGCATTGGCACGGATATATCTGAAATTTTACAAAAAGTTTTGGACACACCGGATGTAATGGTTGTAATAGAAGGCGAGCATAGCTGCATGTCCGCAAGGGGCATACGGGTCCAGGGTTCTAAAACCCGTACTTGCGCTACAAGCGGGTTATTCGCCGCAGACGCAACACTTAGGCAAGAAGTATTATCGCAACTTTAAAGCAGTATTTGAAAGGGGTCGCACAATGAAACTATTAGTACTTGTCCTGCTAACGCTAGGTGGGCTTCTTTTTGCAGGCTGTTTCGCACTGCCTGTGGAGGAACCTGTCCTGCCCCCGCCATTAACCACAATACCGGAAGGGCGTACCATGCGTACATTCCAGGTGGAAAGAGGAGACGTGCTGCGGTTCAGTAACCCTTCGGCACAGTATCTGCCCCTTCGCCAGGAAGCCATGCATTTTACTGTGGCAAGCAGGCGTATCCGCGGCGTTTTTGTTAGCCTTGGCGACGAAGTGCGGGAAGGCGATATTTTAACGGAATTGGAAAACCCTTATATTTTTTACACACTTAGAGACGAACGCTGGAACGAAGATTGGGTTCAACTGCAAATTTCACAGCTCAATGAGCGGCATAATTTTTCTTTAAACCAAGCGGCCATATCCGGCAACCCTATCGACGATTCACATTATTTAGAAGAATTATCCCGTCTCCGCGGCGAACTTGAACTTGTCAGAATGCGCATAGCGCATATACAAACAGAAATTGATGAAATGCAGCTACGCGCGCCTTTCGACGGCGTAATTACTTGGGTAATGGATTTTGCCGGTGTTATGTGGTCCAGCGTGGGACAGCCTGTGGTTACGGTTTCCGACAAGGGGCAGTACCTATTCCGCCTTGCCGGGCGTGAAGCAGAGTTTATTACAATCGGGGATTATTATAACCTAACAATCAGCGGCGAGATTTTCCCCGCCATAGCCATATCCCCCGCCAAAATGGAAATCGTTCGCCCGTCCCAGGGCAACATACAGGATGACGAGGTTTTCTTCCAACTTGTGGGGGATGAAATGCCGCTTATCGCGGGCACCATGTTCGCGTCGGTGTTTGTGCTGCACGAAGCCGCGTATGACGTAGTAATGCTTCCAAACATGCATATTAACACCGTCGGCGACCGTACCTTTGTCCATGTGCTGGAAGATGACATTATTGTAATACGCGACATTGTAACCGGTCTTGTAGGCAACCATCTTACAGAAATTATTTATGGCTTAGAGGAAGGGGACTTGGTGGTATTATGATGAAACATGTCAATAAAGCCGCATTAACACTTATCGGGCTGCTTTTTAGCCTGGCCTTGGTAAGCTGCACCAATGAAACAGAACCACTTCCCGCACCGGAACTTATCCGCTCCCCGGCCGCACAAATAGACACGGCGGTTATACGCCGCGGCAACCTTGTTGGGCTGCACAGGCGTGAAGGCGTTACCCGCTACCTGTCCCAGCCGTTATACTTTAACAGGCCTGTAGCCGGGTTTGGGGAATTTCATGTATCCCCCGGTGATTTTGTTACAGAAGGCCAGCTTTTGGTGACACTGGACACAGAATCAATTGACGAGCAGATAGAAGACCAAATACTGTACATTGCAAACATGCGCCGTGACCACGCCCTTGCCAACGATATACGCCAGCTTGATATTGACATAATGGTACTGGAACACGCAAGCAGAGTTAATCAATCTGCATACAACTTTGACCAGGAAGCGGCAGAAGCAATAGAGGCCCAAAGCTTAAACATAGACCGTGCCAGGTTAGAGTTGCGCCAACAGCGTGACCGTCACGCCTTTCAACTTCGCAGGGCAGAAACGCGCCTGGAAGACCTGCGCACCCGCCGCAGAAATGCGGAACTCCGCGCCCCTTTCGACGGCTATATTACCAATATGGGTAATTTTGAACACGGGCAATCTGTTGGCGTATCACAGCCGCTTTTATATATTACCGACAGAAGTGTGGTTGTAATAGAGGCTGTTAACAAACCGTTTACACAGGATTGGCCCCAACCCGGCCCGGGCGGGCTGCCCCCGGACCCATGGCGGCCAAACACTATTCGTCATGCCATAAACATGCAAGCTCATATAGACGGGGAAGTTTTCGATATTGAGTATATTATCCTGACATTGGATGAACGTCCGTTTAGGCCCGTAAGGTTTAACATTTTGTCAGATAACCCACCGCCCGCCGGTAAATATGCAGTATTGCATTTTTACAACCAGCACCTGGAAGACGTGTTATTAATACCGGACAATGCCGTATTTTTTGCCGGTTCACAGCCTTATGTGTACAAGGTTGTAAACGGTGAAATGATTTACACAGAAATACGCTTGGCCGGCCGCACACCAATTATGGGTGCAGTCTCCATGGGGTTGGAAGAAGGCGACTTGGTCTTTGTACGATAACTTTGCAAAGGGGCTGATGTTTTGAAACGTAAAATTAAATTTATTCTAACAGTAGGCTTTGCCATCGTACTCCTTTTATCTGCCTGTACAGCACAACCTCAAGCGCACTTTGACAGCATAGATACGCTAATCGCGGAAGGTATTATCGCGCCTTTTGACCCGGATCAACTGCAGCCGTTAGACTTTAATTTGGTTAAAGTAGAGCGCGGCGACATTGTAAGCAACCTTGATCTTGGTGTATCTATAGAATTTCCCCGTACCTATCACTTGCACTTTGAAGTTGAAACTATAAGCGGCCACAATTCCTCGATGACACAAACTGCTTGGGATTACGGACGGTTTTCCGGATTGTTTGTTGGGCCCAACGCTGTGGTTACCGAAGGGGACTTAATAGCGGAACTTACTTTTGGCGTACCGGAAACCATTGCCATAGCCCGCCGCGCCCTTGAATTGGAACGCAACCAGTTTGAAAACAGCTTCGCGCTGGAGCGGCAAAACCGCAGACAGGAAATAGCCGATTTACGTGTAGAGTTGGAAATCGCACCTGAAGGCGAATGGGAAATTACCGCTCTTCGGCTGGAGCGGGCAGAGCTTGCCTACCGTCAGTTTACAAATAACGCGGAAAACAGACGCGAACAGTTTGACGACAGGCTTGAGAGGATTAACGCCCCAATTGAAACAGAACGGCTGTACGCCCCTGTATCCGGCGTTGTGTCACGCACGACACAGCATTTTGGCCCGGGTTATTTCCGGGATCTTATACCGGTTACCGGCGGGGGCATGGGCAATTTAGGCCGCAGTCCCGCATCTATTATCGACATGGAGTACAAGCATTTTATTTTGGAAGCACCTCTTTATGTTCTGCGCTATGGCGAGATTATTCCCGTATTCCGCCAGGGGGGCGAGGCGTTTTTCTATGCTCAAATAGCCACAGACCCGCTGACAGAAAATATAGTACGGGAGGGGGTTCACAGCGCAAGGCTTATTCCGCTGGAAGGCGAGTTTGAACGGTTTATGGAAGAGGTTGCCGAAGAACTTGGCGATAATTTTAACCCGGAGAATCCTTATGGTTTATTAACACTGCGCACACGTATAACAATAGTCCGTGGCAACAACGTTGTATATTTGGACAGACGCGCAATAATGGAAGATAATCAACGTCACTTTGTTCTTGTTTACGAAGACGGTGCGGTTGGCAGACGATACATCAGCACAGGCCCTAACGCTTTTGCAGACTCTATAGCCGTAACACAAATATTAGCGGGGCTTACCCCGGGACAGTGGGTGGTTATTCCATGATTTCATTCCTTTGGCGCAAGATGTGGAAAAACAAGTGGATGATGATTTGTCTGCTAATAGGCAACCTTCTTTTAATTGGCATTGTTGCGGCAACACCGCTTTATATCAACGCCACTATGCGGCGTATTCTGCACCAAGACATGCGTAACTTTCAAATAGAAGAGGAAACGTACCCTGCCCTTATGTCTTTGCGGTTTACGTTTAACAACGCAGGTTCCGCAGTTCGTATTAACACGTACCTGGACGCGTTAAATAATATTGCCCCGGGCATTGTAGAGGAAATTGGCGTACCCGCATTACGTACTATTCGTCAAGACACAATGACGGCGTGGCACTTGGTACCGCATATCCAGCGGGACGTAAACCCCCGCCCCCGTATAACTAACTTAACAGGCATAAGCGGTTTCGAAGATAATATAACCATAACCCACGGAAGGCTTCCTTCCCGCGAATTGGTAGACGGTAATATTATCGAGGCCGTAATTACAGAGCAGGCACTGCTTCGCAACAACTTACTGCTTAACGAGCTGCTGGAAGTTAGAAATGTACGCCTGGACGAGGACGAAAACCCGGTTTTATTTGTAATGCTAGTTGGCATGTACGAACTGGCAGAAGGTTCTGACGCATACTGGTCCATTAGCCGTTTAGACCATCACACTTCCCATGTATTAATGTCTGACGATTTAATTTTGCGGCATTTTATTTTCGATTATCATGTGGATTATCGCATAATCACAACCTGGTACCATTTACTGGACTACAGATTCATGACGTCCCGTGATGTGCCACACTACCTGGAAATTCTGGAACTGCACGAATATCGTTACAGCGAAGCGGGCTCCCGCCAAATTTTTTCTTTTTACGAAAACTTTAGCCCCATTCTAAATCACCATACACAGCGGGCCGGGCCACTGGCGGTTACATTGTGGGTTTTGCAAGTGCCAATTTATGTAATGCTTGCGTTTTACATTTACATGGTAAGCCGTCAAATATTGCAGCTTGAACAAAACGAGATTTCCGTTCTAAAAAGCCGCGGTGCAAGCCGTGGGCAAATTTTAGGCCTGTATGCCATGCAAGGCCTGTTTGTTGCAGCTATCTGTTACCCTGCGGGTATCGCGCTGGGTATGCGGATATGCAGTATGCTGGGGGCCTCTAACGGGTTTTTAGAATTGGTTCAGCGGGCGGCAATTATTGTGGAAATTACGCCGGACGCGCTGCTTTACGCGGGTTTGGCAATGTTCCTTTCTTTTATGACAATGTTCCTGCCTGTTATACGCTTCTCCAAAATTGGTATTGTAGACCATAAGCGAAACCGGGCCGGCAAGCTGCAAAAACCCCTATGGCAACGGTTCTTCTTGGACATCGTATGCCTTGCCGTTTCACTTTACGCGCTGCACAATTTTAACAGCCAGCGGGAAATGATGGCTATGGCAGTCAGGGACACCCAGTCTGTAGACCCGCTTCTGCTCCTTAGTTCATCTTTGTTCATTATGGGACTTGGACTGCTGTGTTTACGCCTGTTCCCATACGCCGTATCCTTAATATTTAAGGCCGGGCAGCGGTTTTGGTCCCCGTCTGCTTATGCCTCATTTGTAAAAGTTATACGTTCCGCCGGGGAAGAGCAATTTATCATGATTTTCCTGCTTTTCACATTGTCTGTTGGCACATTTAGTGCCCAAGCGGCCCGTACCATTAACTTAAACAGCGACCATCAAATTAAGTATCTATCCGGCGCGGACCTTACATTCCGAGAGTTTTGGCGTACCATCAGCCCCACTTCAATGCAAGGAGAAGCTATGGGTCTGGCCCATTACTTGTTCTTCGAGCCGGATTTCGAGCGGTTTACCCACTTCGAGGAAGTGGACGCAATAACCAGGGTCAAGCAAGAATATGTAAACATTCGTCAAACAAGTACCATAAACGCGATGTACGGCGTGCAGCTTATGGCAATAGAAACAGACTCGTTTGGTGAGACTATCTGGTTTAGGGACGACCTTTTACGTACCCATATAAACCATTTCCTAAACGTGCTTGCAAGCCGTTCCGACGGTATTTTGCTGTCTGACAATTTTCGTATAATAAGTGAAGTGGAAATTGGTGACGTTGTACTTTTTGCCGACAGGTTTGGCAACCCCATACGCGGCACTGTAATGGGCTTTGTAGAACATTGGCCCACATATTCGCCTGTACGCCGTATGTATATCGACGACCAAGTTGTTGAAGTGTTCCAATCGCTTATTATTGCTAACTTAGGCCATGTACAAACTCAATGGGAGGTACGCCCTTACCACATTTGGATGCGTACAAATACAGATACAAACACATTTTTCTATGACTTTGCAGAAGCAAACCGCATAAATATTGTTGAGTTTACAGACGCGAAGGCAGATTTGATAGAAAGCCGCAGCGACCCTATTCTACAGGGTACAAACGGCGTGCTTACCGTCGGGTTTATTGTTACACTGCTAATTTGTTTTACAGGGTTTTTGATATATTGGATACTGTCAATCCGGTCCCGTGTATTACAATTTGGTATTTTCCGGGCCATGGGTATGAGTATGCGCAGCTTAATTGGGCTTTTAATTAATGAACAGGTGTTTATCACATTTACTGCCATCGGCCTTGGGGCATTGGTTGGTGAAATAAGTTCCCGCTTATTTGTGCCGCTGATACAAATGTCTTACTCTGCCGCAGACCAAGCCATTCCGCTTATGATTGTTACGGAAGCGCAAGACTACAGGAATTTATACACCGTTGTAGGCACAATGATTGTAATTTGCTTAATTGTACTTGCAGCATACATCTCCAAAATTAAAATTGCCCAGGCATTAAAACTTGGCGAAGATTAATAAAATTAAAATAAAAGGTGGAACAAACATGAAAAAACTGCACATTAATGTCAACGACAAAAAATCTGTAATTAACAAAAACATCTATGGCCATTTTGCAGAGCATCTTGGCCGGTGTATCTACAACGGTATTTTTGTAGGGGAGGGTTCTGATATTCCCAACGAAAAGGGTATGAGAACCGACATAGTGGAAGCCCTTCGCAATATTAAAATACCCGTACTGCGTTGGCCGGGCGGCTGCTTTGCCGACGAATACCACTGGAAAGACGGTATTGGACCAAAGGAAAACCGCAAACGTATGATAAACACCCACTGGGGCGGTGTTGTTGAAGATAACAGCTTCGGCACCCACGAATTTATGGAGTTGTGCCGTCAACTTGACTGCGAGCCTTACATTAATGGCAATGTAGGCAGCGGTACTGTTCAGGAAATGAGTGAATGGGTAGAGTATCTGACATTTGACGGAGTTTCCCCAATGGCGGAATTGCGCAAACAAAACGGCCAAGAAAAAGCCTGGAAAGTAAAATACTGGGGCGTTGGCAACGAAAACTGGGGCTGCGGCGGCAATATGCGTCCGGAGTTTTATGCAGACCTGTATCGCCAATTCCAAACCTACGTGCGCAACTACGATGACAACAAAATTCATAAAATAGCTTGCGGTGCCAATGCTTTCGATTACAATTGGACAGATGTTGTTATGAAAATGGCAGGAAGGTATATGAATGCCTTAACCGTACATTACTACACACTGCCAACCGGCAACTGGAGTAAAAAAGGCTCTGCCACCGGTTTTGGCGAAGATGAATACTACGCTACACTATATAAAGCGTTAAAAATAGACGAGCTTCTTACCAACCATATCGGAATAATGGACAGGTACGACCCGGAAAAACGAGTTGACTTGATTGTAGACGAATGGGGCACATGGTATGACGTAGAACCCGGCACAAACCCGGGCTTCCTGTTCCAACAAAACAGCATGAGAGACGCGATGGTTGCATCCCTTACTTTTGATATATTCCACAAGTTTGCTGACAGGGTACGGATGGCAAATATTGCCCAAACCATTAATGTATTGCAGGCCATGGTCCTTACGGAAGGCGACAAAATGGTTCTTACACCAACATATCACGTTTACGACTTGTACAAATGCCATCATGACGCCACAAACGTATACACATTCTTTGAAGCAGAACAAATTGGCACGGGCAGCGACCAAATCCCTAATTTTAGCGCGACCGCTTCTATCGGGAAAGATGGCGGCTTGAATATTTCCATGACCAACACATCTGCTGACACAGCACTGTCTGTGGAAATTTGCCTGGAAGGAATGGACGCAAAAAAAGCTGCGGCAAGAATTTTAACAGGAAATATCGGCGACCATAACCGCTTCGAAGACCCTGAAAAAGTAAAAATCACAGATTTTAACGGAATTGAAATTACCGACGGCAAGCTGTATCTGACAATGCCTGCCTGCAGTGTAATTACAGCTACAGTATCGTAATAAAACCCGGAAAACGGTATTATCCTTGGTTCGCGGTAATACCGTTTTCCTAATGCTCTAGGAAATTGCTCTTTACGAAACGCGCGCGCAAGCGCGCTTTATATTGGAGGATCTATGAACATAGAATTATTGCTAAAGTATGCGGAAAAGAATGGATTGGCTGCCGGGTTGGATATTGCGCTGGCACGCAACAGGCTCCTTGAATTATTTGGCTGCGGCCCGTTTGAAGGAGAAGTCACAGGGGATTTCAACGACTTGGACGCGATTCTGGAGCCTTTGTTGGATTACGCCTACGAAAACGACTTAATCGAGCATAACAGCACAACTTATCGGGACCTTTTTGAGGGCAAAATTATGGGCATATTGACACCCGGCCAGACAGAAATCATCACAAAATTCCAAAACTTACAGCAAACCCAAGGCATACAGGCGGCTACGGATTATTTTTATCAGCTTTCTTCTGCCACAAACTACATTAAGACAAAACGAATTAAAAAGAATTTGCAATGGACGCACAAAACCGAGTTTGGGGAACTGGAAATTACAATTAACTTGTCAAAACCGGAGTTAGATCCAAAAGAAATAGCAATGGCGGGTGAAACCGGCGATACAAATTATCCTAAATGCTTATTATGTGTAGAAAACGTGGGCTTCGCCGGGAACATAAAACATCCCGCAAGGCAAAACCACCGCATACTACCCATAACCCTTGGGGAAGAGCAATGGTACTGGCAGTATTCCCCATACCAATATTACAACGAGCATTGCATACCGTTGTGCGGCGAACACCGCCCCATGGAAATAAATATATCTACCTTTGAAAAGCTGCTGGATTTCTTAGACATGCTCCCCCACTACTTTGTGGGAAGCAATGCCGGCTTACCTATTGTAGGCGGCAGTATGTTAAGCCATATTCATTTCCAAGGGGGCAGACACACCTTCCCTATCGAAAAAACAGCGGCAATAAAAACATATGAACTTATGGGCGTTACCGCAGAAATTATTAAATGGCCAATGTCTGTGATAAGGATAAAATCCAAAGACCGGAACCGGCTTGTAACCGCCGCCGGAGTAATTTTAAAAAAATGGCAAGGCTACGAAGATGTTTCTGTAGACATTGTCCCATACAGCGGCCAAACTCCGCACAACGCAATAACGCCAATTGCCAGGTTTAACAGCAATGGCGAGTATGAATTTGATTTGGTTTTACGAAACAACCGCACCAGCGAGGAATTCCCGGACGGTATTTTCCATCCCCACCCTCATGTACATCACGTGAAAAAAGAAAACATCGGCCTTATTGAAGTAATGGGGCTTGCAATACTGCCCGGCAGGCTTGCAGAACAAGTTATAAACGCGCCAAACCGCCGGGAGGTTGAAGCAAGTATCGGCGACACTTTCTTGGAAGTGTTAACCCACGCAGGGGTATTTAAGACCAGCCCAAAAGGGTTAAAGGCTTTTGAGCGGTTTATTCAAACTTTATACATTTGAAAGGGGAATTTACCATGGTAAACCAAATAGAAAAAAACACCTTACGCAGCCTTGCGAAACAATATGCGGAAATTGCCAAAGACCCGGTTAATACCGAACGCCGCAGCCGCGCCAGGGACATTAACGACCTAAAACCACGCCGTCCAATTGTATGGCTGGATGAAATCCCATGGCACGAAATGAACATCGACAACAAGTTAACCCTTACCTGCGAGTCCGAAATGGCCCGCGGAATGGAGTGGTTTTTCCGTATGATGTTATTCCGCTGGGAGTATATTCAGGCGGATATGGTGGCGGACAACTTCTTTCCGATACCAAAAGCATATGAAAACACAGGCATGGGCATTCGCATCAATGAACACCAAATTGCAACGGATGACAGGAATTACATTGTGTCTCATCATTACATCGACCAATTGGACACAATGGACAAAGTTCGTGCCCTAAAAGAGCCGGTTATTACCGCCCTGCCGGAGTATGACCAACAACGTAAAAACTTTGCAGAAGATATTCTGGGTGACATTTTGCCCGTAAAATTGCAAGGCCATTATATTTATCATGCACCGTGGGACGAAATCCCCCGCTTTAGGGGCGTTACCCCAATTATGTACGATCTAATGGACAACCCCGAGCTTTTACACGCAACCATGCGAACCTGGACAGACTACAAATTTTCCGCAATGAGGCAAATGGAGGCCCAGGGCCTTTTAAGCAACGACACCGGCAGTCTCCACTGTACCCCGCCTTACACAGACGACTTACCTCCGGGCAGCGGCCTAAAGAATATATGGTTCCGCTGTATGGCCCAAATGTTCAGCGATGTTTCTCCTGCCACATGGAAGGAATTTGAGCTTGACTATTTGATGCCGCTTGCCAAGGAATGCGGTTTGGTATACTACGGCTGCTGCGAAGCAATTGAAAATAAAATTGGCCTGCTGCGGACAATACCAAACTTACGCAAAATTGGCGTACCCACAAGGTCTAACGCAGAAAGCTGCGCCCAACAGATAAAAGGCGACTATGTATACGCCTACAAACCAAACCCCGCCCATGTGGCCACAACCCTTAACCCAAGCGTTGTACGGGAAGAAATTGCCCGTGTAATAAAAACCTGTAAAGAACATGGCTGCGCCTATGAGTTTGTGCTAAAGGATATCAGCACCGTAGGGTATGACCCGCAGAATTTGATTGGCTGGGTGGATACGGTTATGGAGACGATTGACGGGGAGTATTGAAAACCACCCCCTGATATCAGGGGGTAGCCAGCCTATGTCCGTACATGGGCTGGCATCATTTTTGGCTGCCCCAATTGATAAAGCTTGATTATATCTGTTTTTTAGCTTGCGATATACGGCCAAGTAAAATACCATTGCAGTGTCGGACAAAACCGGCGACCAAATAAAAATGAAAGGGTGTTTACTATGACGTGCACAACTAAAACCGCTCAAAAAACTATCGGGAGGGCGAACTTAGTTTAAACCCTCCTACAAACAATTGGAGGAAAAATAATGTTAAATGAGAAACACGCAATTTCAAAATGGTATGCAGACATGTACGACCAAAACGAAACCTATACCGATGACGTAGAATTTATTCTGTCTGTTATAGGGCCGCAACCCAAAAAAATTTTGGAAGTCTGTTGTGGCAGCGGGCGCATTCTTGTACCGCTGGCAAAAGCAGGCTATACCGTTACGGGTTTTGACGCAGATGAATTCATGCTTAGCAAAATATCCGCTAAGGCCAACGGGCTTGAAAACATCAAGTGGCATAAAGCCGACGCAACCAACAGCGATTGGGGAAATGGCTACGATGTGGTTGTTCTTGCAGGCAATATTTTGTTCAATATCGTATCTGACATGGACTACGATAAAGCCCAGGAGTTGTTTATACAAAAAGCTGCCGACGCGCTTGTACCCGGCGGATACGTGTATATCGCCTACAACCCGGGCGGGCATAAATTAACACAGCCGGGACAATCTGTAGATTATGACGGCACCATTGCATGGAGTTGGGAAGGCACAGACAGCAGCGGGAATACAGGCAAAGCAGCAATAAGGTCGGGTTCCTACGATGCTGATACGGGTATCGACAAATTTACACGCATTTTTGAGCTAACCCTTGCAACCGGCGAAAAAATACAACAGGAAGTAGCTTGCCAAAAACATTTCGCCACTCTTGGGCAAATACATGAATGGCTAGCCTCCGCCGGGTTTGTTATCGAATTGGAATGCGAGAATTTTGATAAGAAGTCTATAGATGATGATTCTTGTTCGCTTATAATTTACGCACGGAAGAAGTAAGTTTAAATGCATTTATGTATAAAAAGGCCCCCGGAAAAATCAGTTTTTCGGGGGTCTTTAAAGTGCTGTTTTTTGCTAATTTTTTCTACCAAGCCCATGGCACGTCATATTTTTGAATATTTTAATCTGCGGTTAATATTTCATTGCATATACTCCTCAAAATCTTCAAGCGGGGCATCAAAGTCATCAGCCATCCACATTTTGTCAGACATGCATCCATACTCAAAAGGCGGCCTTACAAATGCCTGCTTTGTTTTCCTCATTGGTAAAAGATTACCCAATAATTATATCACACTTTTCACGTAAGGGACAAATTTATAATAGACCACTTTTCCGCAAAAAAATAGCACAAGCCTCCTCGACTTGTACCCTATTCTTGAATTTGGTAATTTTTCCCACATCATTTTGGCATAAACTAATACAACCCTGTGGAATTCACACCAATTTATAAACATAAAATACCACACAAATGTCAACTTGTAAAGCATTTTACTAAAAAAAAGCAGAAAAACGTAAACAAATTGATATGCGCTGTCACAATGCATGACACCCGGCTATTTGCGGTTTTACTTTCCTGTGGAAAAAGTGTAGAGTAATTCGTACAAAAACGAGGGAGCGGCTGCCCTTAAATAAATTAAGTAGGAGATTAGCGCATGAATCATCCAGATTATGTATCCGAAAACGAGTATTTGCAGGCAGTGCTGGAATATATAAAAGATTCCCTGCCAGCCCTTGCCGCGCAGAAAGAAGAACTTGACGCAAGGGTGTCTTACGCCCTAAAGCATATGAACATTGACAACCCGGAACAATTTAATGAATGGACCGTAAACCTAAGCCTGTTAGACGGCCAAAAAACTAAAGTGGCGCAAATGCAATTTGCCCTGGGTAAACCATATTTCGCCCGTGTAGATTTTAAACAGAACAACATAGAAACCCACTATATCGGCAAAATGACATTGCTGGACGACTTAAAAATGCTAATTACAGACTGGCGCGCGCCGGTATCGTCGTTGTACTACGAAGGGCGCATAGGCCAATCGTCCTACGACTGCCCCGACGGTACAATAACCGGCGAAATTACGTTAAAAAGACAGTATCAAATTAACGGCGGCAAGCTGGAAGGGTTTACGGATATCGACATAACGGCAAATGACGACTTCCTGCAAGCGGCGTTGGGGGCCAGCAAAGACAGACGACTTGGCGATATTGTAGCCACAATACAGGCAGAACAAAACAAAATTATCCGCGCGCCCCTTTACCAGCCGCTTCTGGTACAGGGTGCGGCGGGCAGGGGTAAAACCA
>WQTQ01000192.1 GCA_009786175.1 Bacillota bacterium
CATTGTGATATACTTGAAATGTTTGAAATATGATGCGCCAAAAACGCATTAAAATATTTTCTAGAAAGCAGGAGATACCAATGGTAAAAGTAGGTATTAACGGATTTGGCCGTATCGGCCGCCTGGCGTTTCGCTACGCGATGACGCTTGACGATGTGCAAGTTGTAGCAATAAACGACCCATTCATCGACCTGGACTACATGGTGTACATGCTAAAGTATGATTCAACCCATGGCCGTTTCCCGGGCTGCGTTAAAGCAGAAAACGGCAAACTTGTTGTAAACGGCAAAGCAATTTCCCTTTACAACGAAAGAAACCCGGAGGACATTGGCTGGGCTGCTGACGGCGTAGAGTACGCGCTGGAATGTACAGGCATTTTCCTAACACAGGAATCCGCTCAGGCGTATTTGAAAAGCGGCGCGAAGAAAGTTATCCTTTCTGCCCCCGCTAAAGATGACATTACCCCGACATTTGTTATGGGCGTAAACCAAGACAAATACACATCTGACATGACAATTGTGTCTAACGCAAGCTGCACAACAAACTGCCTGGCACCTTTGGCTAAGGTTATCAACGACAACTTTGGCATCACCGAAGGCCTTATGACAACAGTTCACGCCACAACCGCTACACAAAAAACAGTAGACGGCCCATCTCAAAAAGACTGGCGCGGCGGCCGTGCAGCGGCAGCCAACATTATCCCGTCTTCAACAGGTGCAGCTAGGGCTGTTGGCCTTGTAATACCTGAACTTAAAGGTAAACTTACAGGCATGGCGTTCCGCGTTCCTACAATTAATGTTTCTGTTGTAGACCTTACCGTCCGTCTTGCAAAGCCAGCAAGCTACGCAGACATTAAAGCCGCAGTTAAAAAAGCCGCGGAAGGCGAACTAAAGGGTATCCTTGCTTACACAGAGGACGCAGTTGTATCTACAGACTTTATCGGCGAGCCTTGCACAAGCGTTTTTGATGCGGCTGCAGGTATCAGCTTGAACGAAAATTTTGTAAAATTGATCGCTTGGTACGATAACGAGTGGGGTTATTCCTGCAAACTTATCGACCTAATGCGCCACATGAAAAAAGTTGACGGTTAATAAAAAACCGCGAGTAACTTCAAAAAAGGTGTTTACCATCGCGCTCCGAATTTTTACTCTCCGCTTAAACCGCGGCGAGTAAAAATAGTCGCGCTATAGTAAACACCTTTTTTTACTTGTGCTGTGGGAAATTGCTCTTTACGAAATGCGCGCGCAAGCGCGCTTAATTTTGCATATGGAAATTTTGTTTTACAATACCTGCATCGCGAAGCTGTATTATATGCCTCTAGGTTTACGTTTAAATACCCTACTTCCCCTTATTTTTGAAAACAGCATTAATGTGGTCCACATCAATTTGCTTCTTACACTTAATTTCAATTTCCAAACAGGCGGGAATTGTGGCATGGTACCTGTGAAGGGCAACACAATCTCTGCAGTTCCCGTGCCACTCGCAATGGGTATCCGGGCAAATGCAGGTTATATTATTTATATCCGCAAGGATTTCACGGGGGGATATTTTTTTCTCCATTACATCAAATAATCCCTGTCCGGCAATGGTGGGAATTTTGCCGCAGGCAGCGTTTGGTACCAGTATGCAACAGATGCGATGTCGTCTTGCAGCGGTAAGTATCTGCCTGTGCCGTCGTCACGCCAGCCAAGGGCCTGCATGGTAACTTTCAAGTCACTTTCGAAGCGGATTGGGTCTACAATGTGCCAGCGGTACATGCCAAAACGCTGCTGGCTGTTGTACAGGCCGTCCGGGCGGATGACATTGTGCAGGCCCGCGTATGCGGTAGAAAACTCCTGGTATTGGCGGGTGGCTTTATTTTCAAAATTGTAAGACCCACAGAAGTAGTCTTCGGTGCCGGTGCCGCAAATGGTTGGATATTCATTGTCGCCGTCCATGTAGAATTTTATTTCGCCTTCGCCCCACCAGCCGGTACTGTTAGACTGCCAGGCCATGTAGGTGCCCACGTACTGGCCCTGGCCCTGCACGCCGTCAAGTATTGTGTAAACTTCGCCGTAGGGCAGGGGGTTGAGCCTGCGGAACTGGGCGTGGAAATATGCCGCGTTGTCGGGGATGTCGGTAAGTACATAGTCGATTTGATAATACATAACAACCGGGTTGTCTGCGCGGTTTTCCAGTGTCATACGGCAGCTCTTTTTAAATGGCATTTGCCAGTAGCAGTTAAACGCACTGCCCGGGTTTACACAAACTGCCAGGGAATTTAAAGGCGCGAATGTATTCCATGAACTTGCAAAAAAATCGCCTATTGGGCATTCTATGGCCGGGTTTTCTTCCCCGTCCCAATACACGCGCAAAATTGTTTCCCGCCATCTGCCGGTTGGCGTAAGCCAGATGTGCTGGATACAGCCCGGTTCGTTAATTTCAGCAATCGTAAAAACTTCCTTTGGCTGCATAACAATGTATGGGTTGACCTTCCAGCCCGTACCAAGGGACTGTGCGGCGTTTCTTGCGGTTCCCTCTTCTAACGGGCACATGCCACCCTTGCCTTTTTCACCGGTGAAGTTTTCCGGGGAAATGGATCTTGTTTTTGCTTTGGATGTTAGAAATAAGTTGCCCATGTTCGTGTTTAAGCCGTTGAAACTCATAAGTATCAACCCTTTCATGTTTTATGCTTTCTGTGGAGTATTTTATACTTTTTTCATAAATTACGCAATAAGGCTTGTATTTCACCCTTTGACGCGGAGGGGTTGTTATGTATAATGTATACATTGGTTTACAATTATCGAATTTTTTAGGAGATGAGAAAATGAGTTTGTTCCAGCAATTTTATGGCCAAGAGAAGGATTTTTTTGAAAGTAAAACCTGCGGGCATACAGCCTTGGAAATTGCTCACCAGCCTGTTATGTGGCGGAAGCTTAGCGGTTATTTGAAAGATACCAAGCAGGAAATTGCCGGTTTCATGGACAAAGTAGGGTGCCTGAAAAATGTCCGTATTGTACTTACGGGGGCAGGCAGTTCCGGTTTTGTTGGGCGGGCTGTGGCCGGTTTTGTGGCGCAGCACGCGGGGATAAATTGCGAGGCCATTCATACAACAGACATTGTTTCCGCGCCGGAAGCGTACTTGTTTGCAGACAAGCCAACTGTGCTAATCTCTTTTGCCCGCTCCGGCAACAGTCCGGAGTCTGTTGGTGCGGTGGAATACGCCCGCAAAGTTGTGAAAAATTTATATGAAATTGCAATTGTATGCGACGGCGGCAGCCGTTTGGCAAATCTTACACGGGAAGCTGAAAAAGGCTTGCTGCTTGTAATGCCGGAAGGCACAAACGATAACGGTTTTGCCATGACAAGCAGTGTATCTACCATGATTTTGGCCGGGTTTGCCACATTATGCTACGGTGAAATTAGCAAGATTGCGGAAGATATACTTTTGCTTGCGGACCAGGTTGAAAAAGACGGTGCGAATATTGCCAAAGCTGCCGCCGCTTGCGCTGAATGGGGCTTCCAGCGGGCTTGGTACCTGGGCAGCGGGCCCCTTACGGCATTGGTGCAGGAAGGCGCGCTAAAAATGATGGAACTTACGAACGGTGCGGTTGTGGCGGGCTTTAACAATTCCGCAGAATTCCGCCACGGCCCAAAAACAGTGTTAAACCCTAAAACTTTAACAGTACATTTTATTTCTAATAACGAATTTACTGCAAAATATGATACAGATTTATTCAACGAACTTTACAGCCAGCGAGACGGCAAT
Organism: Bacillota bacterium; assembly: GCA_009786175.1. The sequence goes on from WQTQ01000192.1 coordinate 3,749, forward strand.
AAAGTTGTGGCCTTGTGCGGTAATGCCGCATTGCAAGCGGATTTAACCGTATCATATTCGGCAGATGGGTACAAAATTTGTACGGACGTTGCCGCCGGTATTCAAGGCCTGGTATTTATGCAACTGCTGTCTATGTACACATCTTTGAAACTTGGTATAACAACGGATAACCCGTCGCCTAAAGGCTTGGTTAACAGAGTTGTGCAAGGCGTGACAGTTTACAATTACTAAATTTACAGGAAGGGGCAAATACAATGCCACTTGTTTCACCTTACACAATGCTGAAAGATGCCCAAAAAACCGAGAAGGCCGTAGGGGCATTTAACATAGAAAATATGGAAATGGCCCGGGCGGTTATAGACGCGGCCACAGAGGCTAACCTTTCGGTTATATTGCAAACAACGCCGTCTACGGTGCGGTACGCGCCACCGGCGGTTTTTTCTGCTATGGTATCCGCGCTGGCAAAAGACGCGCCTGTGCCAATAGCCATGCACCTGGACCACGGCAGCAGTTTTGGCTTGGCTATGGAAGCTATAAAGGCCGGGTATACGTCTGTAATGTTTGACGGTTCCCAGCTAAGTTTTGATGAAAATGTACGGCAGACAAAGCAGGTTGTAAACGCGGCGGGAAATATTCCCGTAGAAGCAGAACTGGGCAGCGTAGGCGGCAAAGAGGACGACCACGAAGCTGCCAATGCCTACACAGACCCACAGGATGCGGAAAAATTTGTGGCGTCAACCGGTGTTGGTTCATTGGCCATTGCCATAGGTACCGCCCATGGGATTTACAGCGGTACGCCGGTTTTGGACATTCAAAGACTAATTGAAATACGAAAACGGATTGACGTGCCACTTGTACTGCACGGGGCGTCCGGGTTATCTGCGGAAGCGGTGCGGGCCTGTATAAAAGAAGGGATTTGTAAGGTCAATTTTGCCACAGAGCTTCGCATAGCTTACAGCGACGGCGTTAAAACCTATTTGCGGGAAAATCCCGGTGCTTTCGACCCTAAAACCTACGGCAAAGCCGGATACGATTATGTAAAAAAATTAACACTTGAAAAGTTGGAGGTATGCAATGTATGACGTTATAACCGCATTTGATATATGCGTAGATTTTTTAATGGATTTAGGCACCACCGTGCCGGAATTTGGCCAAAAAGAGAAATTGGTAGATGACTACGGCCTGGAAATGGGCGGCTCTGCCTGTATATTTGCCTGCCAGTGCGCCAAACTTGGTCTTGCCACCACGGGTGTAGGTTCTGTGGGCGATGACAGTTTTGGCGAATTTATGATAGATTGCCTTGAAAAAGACGGCGTAGAGACGGCCTATATCAGAGAAAGCAAAGAAAAAACCCCGCTTACCCTATGCCTTAACAAAACCGGTGGGGATCGCAGCATTTTAACTTATATGGGCGCAATGGACACCGTACAAGGTGCGTGGTTAAAACAGTTGCTGCCCATGACAAGACATTTGCATATTTGCAGTTACTACTTGCTGAAAAGTTTGCAGCCTGCCTACCCGGCAGTACTAGAAAAGGCAAAAGAACTTGGTGTTACCGTAAGCCTGGATACAAATTGGGACCCGGACGAAAACTGGGATGGCGGCATAAAAGACATTTTGCCCTATGTAGATGTTTTCCTGCCAAACGAAAACGAACTGATGCTTATCACCGGGAAAGACAAAATAGAAGACGCGCTGCGTTTTGCCGGGGAAATGATTCCAACAATAGCCGTAAAATGCGGTGAAGATGGTGCTTACGCCTACTGTAAAGGGACGGTTTACAAGTGTGACGCCATGGAAGTAACCGTTGCGGATACCGTTGGGGCAGGGGACAGCTTTAACGGTGGGTTTATTTACGGATTTTTGAATGGGCTTACCATAGAAGAATGCCTAAAAGCCGGTACGATATGCGGGAGCTTAAGTGTAAGCAAACCCGGTGGTACAGCGGGCCAGCCCGGGTTAGAAGAGCTGCGAAAATATTGTTGAACTAACAAAATAAAAACCACTCTGCTATGGACGTAGCGGAGTGGTCAAGTTTTAAAGCCGACTGCCGGACTCGAACCGGCGACCTATTGATTACAAATCAATTGCTCTACCAACTGAGCTAAGTCGGCACATAATAAAGATATCAGCGGGCGAAAAGCGAACCTTCGCCCGCGGAAGTTGTCTTTAATATTAAAATTTACGATGCTGCGGCTGCAGAACACTGCTTACATACTTTTTGCGGTTTGTCTCCTTCGGTTTTTTCCCAAAGAAGCTTTACGCCTGTGCGGTTGCAGGCAGGGCATGTGCCGCGCCAGCTTTTAATTGTACGGGCTAATTTGCCGCGTTTTGGTTTTGGCATAGTTAACGCTCCTAATAAAATAATTAAACCGAATGAGCTTGCCAGCTCAAACCAGCAAATCGCATTATACGCCCTAAATAGGGGCTTTGTCAATACTAAAAATTTATTTTTTCTTCCAGGTAATTTTTCAGGTCGCTAATTTTAATGCGTTCCTGCTCCATAGAGTCGCGCATTCTTACGGTTACAGAACTGTCCTCTTCACTATCGAAGTCGTAAGTTATGCAGAATGGCGTACCTATTTCGTCTTGACGGCGGTAGCGTTTGCCAATGGAACCGGCGTCATCATATTCGCAGAAGAAATGCTTTGATAATTTGTTGTAAACAGCTTCTGCGCCGGGGGCAAGTTTTTTGGAAAGAGGCAATATTGCCGCTTTAATTGGCGCAAGGGCAGGGTGGAAGCGCAATACCGTACGCACATCGGGTTTTTCTGGGGTGCCAAGGTCTTCTTCGTCGTAGGCTTCGCATAAAAAGGCTAATGTCATACGGGTAAGGCCCAGCGAAGGCTCTACACAGTAAGGTACATAATGCACGTTTTTAACGGGGTCAAAATACTGCATGTCTTCGCCACTGTGGTTCATGTGCTGTTTTAGGTCGTAGTCTGTGCGGTTGGCAATACCCCAAAGTTCGTCGTGGCCCCATGGGAACAGGTACAGGATGTCTGTTGTTCCCTTAGAATAATGGGACAGTTTTTCCTGTGGGTGGTCATGCAGTTGAAGTGCATCGCCGGGCATACCCAGCGAATGCAGCCAATCTATGCAGAATTTACGCCAATACTCAAACCACTCTGCGTCTGTGCCGGGTTCGCAAAAGAATTCTAACTCTAGCTGCTCGAACTCGCGGGTACGGAACGTGAACTTGCCCGGGGTAATTTCGTTACGGAAAGCTTTGCCTACCTGGCCTATGCCAAAGGGGATTTTGCGTCTGGTAGTGCGCTGCACATTTTTGAAGTTTACAAAAATTCCCTGGGCAGTTTCCGGGCGCATATACACGGTAGATTGCTTGTCCTCGGTTACACCTGCAAATGTTCTAAACATCATGTTAAACTGACGGATATCCGTGAAATCTGTCTTGCCGCATTTTGGACAGGTGACGCCATGCTCAATAATAAACTCTTTCATTTTATCGTTGCTCCAGCCGTCCGCGCTGTCTTCTATGCCTTTTTCATTCATAAAGTCGTCAATTATGGTATCTGCCCTAAAACGCTCTTTGCAGGCGCGGCAGTCCATTAACGGGTCGTTAAAACCGGCCACATGGCCGGAAGCTTCCCATACAGATGGGTTCATAAGAATGGCTGCATCCATACCCACATTGTATGGGCTTTCTTGTATAAACTTTTTCCACCAAGCTTTCTGAACGTTGGCTTTTAGCTCTACCCCAAGGGGGCCATAATCCCATGTGTTGGCAAACCCCCCGTATATTTCTGAACCCGGGAATACAAACCCGCGGCTTTTGGCAAGTGCTACAATTTTCTCTAAAGTTTTTTCTGTGCGATCCATGTCAGCAGCATCCTTTCAATGTGTAGAATATGTCATATTATAATATATGGAAAAAAGACTATGTCAAGAGTCATGTTGTGTAACTGTGTAAAGGCGCGGGCTATGCTTATGTATATTAATATGCCCTGTGTCTTTTGTGCGGGGAGATGTTTCGGGCCTAATTTACAAATGCTTCCCACATTTGTTTTGCTTTAGGACCCCCTGATATCAGGGGGTGGTTTTTTGCAATTCAGTTGGTCCAATTTTGGGATCAGCTGAATAGAATGTTAATATAATTATACAGCCCGCGCCGGAAAAATAAGTAAAAATCCTCCTTTATTGCGTTTTACTTTATAGTATGAGGGATATTCTTATTGTTGCATGTACAAAATGTTTTACGGGGGAAGAACAGAACCTGCATTTAATAAGGGATTACTTGACTTTCGGCGGCTTGACGCAAAACATCCTTATTGAAAAATATACTTCACTAAAAAAACATTTTTTTTGCAATCTCATAAATAGTGCGGCAATATTTTACCCTTTTTGCACATTTTAAATGATTGGTCAAAAAGTTTTGTTACAGTTTCATGTCAAGTTGTTGAAATGATACAAGCAATAATAATAAAATCCAGTTAACTTTAGCAAAAGTTTGCAAAGTAATTGTGAACAAAAAATAGTAGACAAAGACATTGTCCTGTGGTATTGTCTGCGGAACAAATTACTTTGTTGAAGGAGAAGAAGGAGGAAATTTTAATGAAAAAGTACTTATTAGGTTTACTGATGTGTGTTGTACTTGTTGCATTGCTGGCTGCATGCGGCGGCAATAATAATGATGGCGGCACACAACCACCGGAACAACAGCCCCCTGTTACCGAAGTTACCCCGCCGACACCGGATGACCCAACAGACGATTGGGTAGCTCCTACACTTGACATTCCTACAGAGGTAGAAGAACTGCCTCCCGGGGCAGCAGTTGCTAATTTGGTTGAAACACCAACTGCGGGCAGACTTCTTGGGCGCGACGGTGTACCGCTTAACCGTGCGCAAATTTTAGAAGTAATTGCTCAACAGCCCGCACCGGCCGGCGAACTGGTAATTGGTGACAGCACCACTGCAGCAGGTAACTTTATTACCGGTTTTACTACTGAAATGACCGGTTCATGGACTAACGAATTGCTATGGGGCGGTCGCGGTACAATGGCCATGGACTTTAATGGGCAATGGGTTCCAAACCCACTTGTAATCCGTCAACCAACGGAAATTACCAATCACCCTGACGGCAGCAGAACTTATACCTTCTTTATTTACACAGATAATGTGTTTAGCGATGGTACACCAATTACAGCAATCGACTATGTATTTAATCTGTTGTTAAGATCTTCACCTGCTTTCCGTGAAATTGGCGGCACAGTTACTGTAGGTATCCGTTTAGACGGTTATGCAGAGTTCTTAAATGGAAGAACACATGTTTCCGCAGGCGGCGATTTTATTGATGAAAACGGCAATGTAATTACAGGTTTGACAGAAAATGAAGACGGCGATTTAGTTGATGCAGACGGTAACGTTGTTACCGGTGTGCCATCTAACTACTTTAGAGGTATTAGGCTTCATGGCCCGGATTCATTCAGCGTAACAGTTCATTCAGAATATCTTCCGTTTGTTTGGGACTTCTTGTACCAATCATGGGGAGTATTGCCATTCCACTATTTTAACCGAGGCGGCGAGTTAACAATTACCGATACCCCAAATGGTGTAAGAATTGATGGCCTGACTCCAGAATGGGCAGGTACAGTAATTAATGCACCGGATGGCATCCGTTTCCAACCGACAGTATTCGTTGGCCCATATATGATAAGAAACTGGGATGCGGGTACAAGTGCCGTTGTACTGGACAGAAACCCAAGGTTTGAAGGAACATGGGATGGATTTATGCCACAAGTACAAACAATTGCAATAGTAGACAGACCAAGTGCTACAATTATTGACTCTTTGCGTATTGGCGATATTGATATGGTTCATGGCCAACGCGGCGGTGTTCAAATTAATGAAGGTTGGGCTGTTGTTGCAGACCTTGGTTTACACAGAGGGTTAGACTACCCGCGTCACGGCTATGGTTATATGGCATGGCACGGCGACCACGGTCCGGGTCAATTTGCGCACGTACGCCGCGCAATGGCTTGGATGCTTGACAGATACGACTTTGCCCGCCAGTTTACACTTGGCTTTGGTACAGTACAACATGGCCCATATGCCCTACGCGGTTGGGAATTCCAAACTGTAGGACACGAGCTATATGCGCATCCGGACTTTACACACTACGGGTTTAACCCTGCAAATGCCCTTGCAGAACTTGAAGCAGGCGGCTGGATCCTTAACTCTCAAGGCGAACCATTTACACCGGGTGTAGACAGATGGCGTTATAAAGATGTAACAGGTTTATACACATGGCAAGGCGAGTCTGTACAAGATGACGCAATGACATTCCAAGTCGGTGACCGTTACCTAATGCGTCTTGAAATGATTTGGGCTGCAAACGACAACAACGTATCCAATATTATGCGCGTAGTTCTGCCTCCTGTTGCAGAAGGACTTGGTATGCACATTATCGAAGAACTATATCCTGCAGGTACTACCAATATTCCTGCCTGGCAACGCGCTCCCGGCTCTGCTTATGTACAAGGTGCGGACAGATTCCGCGCTCACCACATTTATACATTGGCAGTTGGCCTTGCATCACCGTCTCAACTGTGGGAAAGCTGGAGTCTGGACCCTGTGTTTGCACGCCCTGGTTTTAACACAACATGGCACGGATGCTGGGAACTTCATAACTTAGCAGAAGCTATGCGCCCAATAGACGCAAGCATACCTGGTTGGGAAGAAAAATATCTTGACCTTTGGATTCAATTCCAGCTTCGTTATAACTACTGGATGCCATTGTTACCATTGTACGCAGATGATGACCATGACTTTGTTCCATTGTGGCTAGGCAACTGGGATGCACATGGTATCTGGAACTTCCCACATGCTGTACAAAGAGCATACGATGGCCGTACACGCTAATTAAACTTTTTCTTGACTTTAATTATGTAAATTAACAAATTAACCAACACCTCACCCCCCCATTAGGGGTGAGGTGTTTTTTCAAAAAAATAAAAGAGGCGTGATTGTATGCTCATGTTTATACTACGACGATTAGGGTTTATTTGTATTTCCATAATCGTCATAAGTATCGTTTTGTTCTCGATATTCCAACAAATGCCCGGTGACCCAGTACTTAGAATGATGGCGGACAGAATTGACCAGTTAACCGCGGAAGAATTTGAAGCGGAATACGAAGCAGTAAAGTTAATGATGGGGATTGATGGCCCTGTTGTTATCCAATACTTTAGATGGATTACAAGGATGGCCACCGGGGATTGGGGGTTCTCTATTGTTCAGCGCCGTCCTGTATTGGATGCCATACGTGTACCCATTGGGTGGACGGTAATGCTTAACTTGGTTGTAGTAAGCTCCACTTTACTAATTACAATACCGTTGGGTATTTATTCTGCCGTAAAACGCGGTAAGGCTTTCGACAATGTGACACTGGTTTTTACTACCATAGGTTTTAGCATGCCAACTTTCCTTGTGGCTATTTTGTTCCTTGTAGTTTTCTCTGTTTATTTACAATTACTTCCAATTGCAGGTATGATTTCGCCAATACCGCCGGATACTACATGGCTGCGGTTTGTAGACAGGCTAAGGCATATGATTTTGCCGGTTGGCACATTGGTGTTTGTTAGCTTGGCGGGTATGACAAGATATGTAAGAGCGCAAATGTGTGACGCATTAAGCGAGGACTACGTACGTACGGCCAGGTCAAAAGGGCTTAAAGACAAAGTAGTAATTTATTCTCATGCTTTCCGCAATATTTTGGTCCCTATTGTAACATTGCTTGCCGGTACATTAATGGGCTTATTTGGCGGTTCTGTTGTTATAGAAACTATATTTTCTTGGTCCGGTATGGGGCAGGTAATGGTAAGCTCTATTTTTAATGGAGACTATTCTGTTGTAATGGCTATGAACGTATTTGTTGCCGGTATATCCCTTGTAATTATCTTGCTAATGGACTTGGCGTATACCATAGTTGACCCGCGCATTAGGGCAAGCAGAAGATAAGGAGGATACAGATGAAACCGAAAAGACGATCTTTCCTTATCGCCTACTTGCGAAGTCTAATTTTTGGGCAAAAGGAAATTATATCAATAATGGAGGAAGAGTTGGTTCAAAGCCCCTTCCGTACAGTTTTGAGAAACTTTGTAAGAAGGCGGCTAACCCAGTTTGGGATAGTTGTTTTTTCAATAATATTTTTGCTTTGCTTTATTATACCTTGGTTCCTGCCATTGGATTTGGGCTTTTTCGACTCCAGTATGCAACACCGCCCGCCGGGCAGGAGCATGATGAACTATGACCGGGCTTTACGAGGTAATGTAAGGAACATAGGAGTAGGTTCCGGCTTTGGTGTCGGTGTTTCCAATGACGGTAATATTTACACTTGGGGCCTTGGTAACGGTCCGCAATTTGGTGACGGTATAAGTAACGCACCTACACGTGCTGAAACAGGGCGTATTGTACAAGTTTCTGCAGGGGAAAACCACGCATTGGCTTTAAATGCCCACGGCTGGGTATTTACCTGGGGTAACAGGAACTTTAACCTGCCGGAAGTGCCCGCCCGTATTCAAGGGCATACTGTCCAAGTAGTGGCAGGTACAAACTATTCAATTGCCATAACAGAAGATGGCCAAGTTCACGTATGGGGAACACGCGCGGCAGTAGAATCTAATATTTTTCCTCGTAACCTTAGGGGTGTACCGGTAAATATTGTTGCCAACCCAACGGCTGTCCTTGTACAGCTGGAAGGCGGGGAAGTACAGCACTTAAGCCGCCCCGGTACACATGTATTTACAAATATTCCTGACGATATTCAAGGCAGGGTACAGCATATTGCTTTGGCAAACCACAATGGTGCGGCAATTTTAGACGACGGTACCGTTAGAGTGTGGGGTCACGAGCTTGAACCTGCCTACAATGTACCCGTAGATGAAATAGGCAACCGGGCTATAGCCATAGAAGCCGGCCTTGGACATTTTACCGTACTGTTAAACGACGGTACACTTGTTGGCTGGGGTAACGATTATTACGGTCAGGCATCCCCGCCTAACCTTAGAAATGTTACAAGAATTTACTCAAACTTCCACCACAACTACGCTGTTGACGCAAACGGCAATATCCATACATGGGGACTCAGAGGTTTCGTATTTGGTACAGACGACTTGGGCCGCGATGTTCTTGTCCGTACATTTGGTGGCGGTCGTTGGAGTATGACGGTTGGTGCAATCGCTATTGTAATTTCTGCTGTAATAGGCCTTATTCTTGGGGGCTTTGCCGGTTACTTTGGCGGTGTAATTGACATGATTATTATGCGTTTTTCAGAAATTTGGTCTTCATTACCGTTCCTGCCTATTGCAATAATTCTTGTTCATATTTTGGGTAATGATGTATCACAAATGCAGCGGATATTAATAATAATGGTCGTAATGGGTATTTTGGGCTGGCCCGCGCTTATGCGCTTGGTACGCGGGCAAGTGTTTCAGGTTAAAGAAAGTGAATATGTACTTGCGGCCCGTTGCCTTGGTATAAGCGAAGTGCGCATAATATTTAAGCATATTTTCCCAAATATTATGTCTGTAATAACTGTATGGCTTGCACTTAACCTTGCGGGCAGTATGCTTACAGAGTCTGCATTAAGCTTCATAGGCTTTGGTGTTACAGAGCCTACACCCACGTGGGGCAATATAATTTCTGCTGCAACAGGCAGCTCCGTAGTTATCAGAAACTTCTGGTGGCGTTGGGTGCCTTCGGCCATTATGATAACTCTTGCTGCAATCAGTATTAATATGATAGGCGACGGCTTACGTGAAGCAGTTGACCCTAAATCTCAGGAAAGGTAGGAATAATAATGGAACCTTTATTGGAACTAAAAGAATTGCATACCTTTTTTGAGACCAAGCGCGGCACAATTAAGGCAGTAAACAATGTAAGCTACCAAGTTATGCCAGGTCGTACATTGGGCGTCGTTGGCGAATCCGGCAGTGGCAAGTCTATATCTGCCATGAGTATTTTACAGCTTTTGGACGAAAACGGCAAAATTGTAAGCGGCTCTATTAAATTTAAAGGCAGAGAGCTAACAACACTTAGCAAAATGGAAATGAACAAAATCCGCGGTAATGATATATCTGTAATTTTCCAAGAGCCGATGACAAGCCTTAACCCCGTATTCCAAATACGCAGGCAAATTGGCGAAAGTTTTATTGTTCACCAGGGAATGAGCAAAAAAGAGGCTTGGGCAGAGTCTGTAAAAATGCTTGCGGACGTACGTATTCCGGACCCGGAGCAGGTGTCCAGAAAATACCCGTTCCAACTTTCCGGCGGTATGCGCCAGCGTGTAATGATTGCAATGGCACTGGCCTGTAAACCGGATCTTTTGATTGCAGACGAGCCTACCACTGCCTTGGACGTTACAATTCAGGCGCAAATACTGAAGCTTATGAACGACCTTAAACGGGAAAAAGGCACTGCCATTATGTTTATTACCCATGACCTTGGTGTAATTAACGAGATGGCAGATGACGTTGCCGTTATGTACAGCGGCCAGGTTGTAGAGCAGGCCCCTGTAAAAACAATATTTGGTGCCCACGGTTACTCTCACCCGTACACAGAAGGGCTGCTTAATTCTATACCGCGCCTGGATACCCCTCACGGCACAAAGTTGGAGCCTATCAAAGGCGTAGTGCCTCATCCACTGGATTTGCCGCCCGGTTGTAAGTTTGCGCCGCGCTGCCCATATGCTACAGAGCGTTGTACAAACGAAGAGCCGGATTTATACGAAGTATCGGAAGAGCAACGTATCCGTTGTTTCTACCCGTTGGAGGAGGAACGTCGTGGACAAAGAAAATAATACGAAAAAGCCGCTGTTAAGTATTCGAAACTTAAAACAGCATTTCCCAATACGGGGCAAAATAGTTCTAAAGGCTAACGACGGCGTAACTTTGGATATTTACGAAGGTGAGACAATTGGTATTGTAGGCGAATCCGGCTGCGGAAAGTCTACCCTTGGCCGCACATTGTTGCAGTTGTACAAGCAAACCGATGGTGAAACAATTTACTACGGCCGTTCCATTGAAGATATTATGCCGGATTACGCGCTGGATATTTTCAAGAATCTTGAAAAACGCTGCCGTGAAAATAAAGCCGACCTTGCCCGGGCAGATAAGCTGGAGCAGGAATACCATGCGCTAAGAGACGACTATGCCGCAAAGCCGGATCCATCCAAGCTAAAGCCTTTGTTCGCCAAACGCGCAGAGCGGGACGAAGCCCGGAAAAATGCCAACAGTGACTTTTTGGCCATTGCGCACTTGGTTGGCGGCTTCTACGTGGCAGATAATTACCAGGAAGTTACGGATATTTTAATGAAATATCACGCGGCGGCAATTAAAATCCGCAGTTTAAATGATGAAATTGAGGAATTGCAGCTTGATATAGACGAAATGCAGTACAAAGTTGACAAAAAGCTGCGGGGTGCCAACCAAGGCAAGCTTGATGCTTTAAAAACAAAACTTGCAAAATTGTCCGGCCCGGATATGGAGGCCCGTAAGGCTGTACGCCGGGGTTTCCAAGATCGATTAAGTAAAATCCGTGAAAAGTATAAAGGCAACGCAGAATTTGCAAAATATGAAGAGTACCGTGACGAAGGAATTGACCTTGCGCGCCTAAAATATAAAGAAATGCGTTATTTGCGAAAGGATATGCAGTTAATTTTCCAAGACCCGTATTCTTCCCTTAACCCGCGCCTTACGGTTGGGCAAATAGTTTCCGAAGGGCCCATAACCCACAAGTATTTCAAGGGCAACGATGACCGCGCACAGGAATATGCCACACAAATAATGGAAGACTGCGGCCTTGCGCCATACATGATTCACCGTTATCCTCACCAGTTTTCCGGCGGTCAGCGTCAGCGCATAGGTATTGCCCGTGCGTTGTCTGTTAAGCCAAGGTTTGTAGTGTGTGACGAGGCTGTTTCCGCCTTGGACGTGTCTATCCAGTCCCAGATTATCAACTTGTTACAAGAGTTAAAGGAAAGCCATAACCTTACGTACATGTTTATTTCCCACGACCTAAGCGTTATTAAGTATATCTCCGACCGTGTCGCGGTTATGTACCTTGGCCACATTGTAGAATTATCGTCTGCGAAAGATCTTTTCGACAGCCCGCTGCACCCGTACACAGAGGCGTTGCTGTCTGCAATACCTACAACGGATGTATCTGATGATAAAAAAGAAATGATCATCCTTGAAGGCGATATTCCAAGCCCGATTAACCCGCCCCAGGGTTGTAAGTTTAACACCCGCTGCCGCGACTGTATGGAGGTATGTAAGGAAATTCAGCCGGAGCTTGTAGAAATACGCCCCGGACAATTTGTAGCTTGTCATAAGTACGACGATTTCTATAAATCTGTTGAAGTAAATTAATTTCAACCGGTAATGAAAGGAGGTGCCGCCATGTTGTTTTCAAGGTATAAACGCGAAAAACTAGACGTAAATAGCGTTATAGAGAAGACAAAGCAGGAACCTGAGCTAGAGTTGGAAAAAGGCGATTTGATGGCAATTATTATTGCCGCGGTTATTGTAATTTTACCTGTGCTGCTTAGTTTTATTGGCGGGGTCCTCCTGATTTATTGGTTATTTATTGGCAGGTTTTAAAAATAAAAGGGCTGTCTCGTTTTCTTAGCGGCGAGACAGCCCTTTATTATGCTCTACTGCCCGTAATACGCGTTTTCACCATGCTTGCGGAAATAGTGCTTATCCAGCAATTCTTGCATAAGGTGCGGCGTTTTGGGGTTGAGTTTTTGCGTATGATACGCCATTTTTGCCACTTCTTCCAGTACCAGCGCGTTTTCCACGGCTTTCATGGGCGATTCGCCCCATGTAAACGGGCCGTGGTTTTTTACTACCACGGCGGGCATGGCAAGTGGGTTTAGGTTTGCAAAAGTTTCGGCAATTACATTACCTGTTTCAAGTTCGTATTCGCCTGAAATTTCCGCTTCCGTAAGGGCACGGGTGCAGGGGATTTTACCGTAAAAATAATCGGCATGGGTTGTTCCGTAGGCAGGTATTTCTTTACCGGCCTGTGCAAAAATTGTGGCCCAGGACGAATGGGTATGAACCACGCCGCCTATTTCCGGAAAGACTTCATATAGACGCAAGTGGGTTGCCGTGTCGGAAGAAGGCTTGCCGCTTCCGTCCAGCACATTACCTTGCATGTCTACAATAACCATGTTGTCCGGCGATAAATCGCTATAAGGTACACCGCTGGGCTTTATTACAATCAGGCCGCGATTGCGGTCTATACCGCTGACATTACCCCAGGTTAAAGTTACAAGCCCCAGTGCGGGAAGCTGCATGTTGGCTTCATAAACTTGCTTTCGTAATTTTTTTAGCATGAATTACTCCTAACGGGTAGATCTTACGCAAACGGGTTTTCTTCGCAGTATGGCAGGCAAGCGGGTTGGTTGTACGCCACATCTTTTACACCCAGCATCTTTAGCGCGCTGTACAACGCCTTGCCCACATGGCCGTAGCCCATTGCCGCGTGGTGCGGATAGCGTTTCGCTATAAGAACATGACGATAGAAACGGGCCATTTCCTTAATTCCGATTACGCCTATGCCGCCAAAGGATTTTGGATCCATTTTGATTGTTTCACCTTGCGCGATGTAAGACTTAAGTTCGCAGTTCGCTGTGGATTGCAGGCGGAATAAGGTGATGTTGCCGCTCTT
>WQTQ01000193.1 GCA_009786175.1 Bacillota bacterium
AGTTTGGCGAAGCTATTGAAGATGCTTTCCGCCCCGTGCGCTCTTTTGAGCTAAACGTAGTAGGCGTATTGGAAAACCAAGGCAACCAGTGGGACCCTTGGGCAGACGGTGTTATTTACATGGATATAAACCTGCTGCAGGAACTTACTCAAGAGGGCAGGATAGCAAATATCCGCGCAAGGGAGGAAGACGAATGGAATCCTCACTTTTCTGCCGTACGAAGCGTACCAAGAGCAACTTATCAACAATTATTTGTACGGGTATATGATATGGATTATACCCGTGATGTAGCAATTGCAATATGGGATATGGGCTATAATGCCTGGTACCAAGGTAGCTGGATAGACCAGCAGCGCAGGCAGCAGCAGGCTATTCAAACCTTGCTTGCATTAATTGCCGCCGTAAGCCTTTTTGTTGCGGCTATTAACATAGCCAACACAATGATAACCTCCGTAACCGAACGTACCCGGGAAATTGGTATAATGAAGGTTATCGGCGCGTCTCTTGCAGATGTTCGCAGACTGTTTTTGACAGAAGCGGCGGTTATCGGTATGCTTGGCGGCATGTTTGGAATTGGCCTTGCACTGTTTGGCTCTTATGCCCTTAACAATTTTGATATCGAATTTTTGTCCCGGATGAACATGGCCCCGCCAATCCGAACAGAGGGTACAGCAAACGCGGCAATGTCGCTAATTACACCGTGGCTGTTGGGTGTTGCACTGGCAGTGGCAAGCGGCATTGGTACGCTAAGCGGTATTTTCCCTGCCATACACGCCACAAGACTAAGCGCGCTGGCGGCAATAAGGAATGAGTAGCATGAATACACAAATAATTTTAGCGTCCGGTTCCCCAAGGCGGCAGCAGTTGCTGCAGCAAGCCGGGATAACGCACGAGGTATTGGTTAGCGGCGCGGACGAAACCGTAACCGGTACCCCACGGGAACAGGTGGAAGAACTGGCTCTGCGGAAAGCTAATGCCGTGTTACCCCTTGTGGATAGTTCTTACGGAGACGCGATTATTATCGCCGCGGACACGCTGGTATTTATTGATGACGAAGTGCTTGGCAAGCCGCAAAACCACAACGAAGCTTTTGAGATGCTAAAAAAATTACAAGGCAACGCCCACCGGGTTTATACGGGCGTTGCCTTACTTTGCGTTTTTTCCGGGGAAGCCAAAGTATTCGCGGACGTGGCGGACGTATTTTTCCGCCCCCTTTACGACGAGGAAATTCTGGCGTACATTGCCACAGGTGAGCCTTTTGATAAAGCAGGGGCCTACGGCATACAAGAAAAAGGTGCGACACTGGTAGACCGTATAAATGGTGACTTTTATACTGTAATGGGCTTGCCCATTTCTAAGGTGTGTGCTGCTTTAAGAGAATTTGGGTATAACAATTATGATTATTGGAACAGGCGTTGATATAGTAAAAGTAGAGCGGTTCGTAAAAAAACAAAACCCGCAATTTATCAAGCGGGTTTTTTCTGCATACGAACAAGAATATTTAACTGCCAAGGGTGCAGAGTCTATGGCAGGGCTTTTCGCCGCCAAAGAAGCCGTTGCAAAGGCCATGGGAACGGGCTTCGCGGGCTTTTTCCCATGTGACATTGAAGTTTTGCATGATGAAAAGGGCAAGCCATATGTGCGGCTGCATGGTAAGGCCGCAGAAATAATTCAAGTGGTGACTCACAGTAACCACTTGAACATACACATATCCATATCCCATAGTGATACAGACGCCATCGCGTTTGCGGTATTGGAGGTTTAGCAAAACTCTTTTAACCTTGGAATAACCTTGCAGGCATTTTCGTAATAAATTTTGCGCAGCACATCATCGGGCAGGCCTACACCGTAAATCATCCAGCGGCCCTGGTGGTGCTCGTCCCAGTCGTTGTAATGAAAATATTCGTCAAATGTTTCGAAAAAGCGATAATTTGGCACAACATTGCCGTAGTTGGGCACAAGATCTGTGCCGTAAAGCACTCTGTCCTGGTAGTCGATTAAAAATTTACGGGCGGTGTAAGGCTGACGGCCAAGTTCCGCTATGCGTTCGGCAGTGTCTACATACATATTCGGGAATTCGTCCAACATTTTGCCAACCCGTGCAAGGTCTTCGGCAATGCCGCCCACATGGGGGATGATAAACCTTGTATTGGGGTTGTTCCGCATAAGGTTCATACCCGACTCCACAAGTTCGTCGAAGCGATAAAACTGCGGGTCCGCAAAAGACCAGCTTGGGTGGACAATAAGTTCCTCGTACCGTTCATTAGTCTCATCTATGGGGTCGAAAAAAGCCATTGGGTCGCCAATGTGAATAAGGACGGGAATGTCGTGTTTGGCGGCGGCTTCCCAAATGCACCTAAGCCGCGGGTCGCAGGGCTTGATGTACTTGCCCGTGCTGTCCTTTACATTTAGCCCAAGTTCCTTAAGAAATTTTATGCCGCCTGCCCCACGGCGTACATACTCGTCTATGCGTTTGTTAATTTGATAAGCAAAATCCGGCTCTTCCAGGGCAGAAAAGTCTACGCGCACAAAGGTAACAAACTTGTGGGGGTAAGCTTCCGACATTTGCAGCTGCCGCTCGCCCTCTATGCCAAGTTTGCCGTCCAGGTCTACAATCATGCGGATATTAAACTCTTCCATTTTGGCCAAAAGCTCTTCCGCTGTCGTAGTTACGCCCACGTGGTTGTTTGGGGCCAGGTGGTTGTGAGCGTCAATAACGGGGAATTTCGCTTTTGTGATAATATGCTCCGATACGCACAGCTTGCTAACCGGGCGGAATTTGTTTAAGGGTATCATAGGGGTTGTCCTTTCATCGGCACATTTAACTCATAAACTCCACTGTCATACATATGGGTTCCACATGGCAACACAACCTCCACAGTGGCCCCCGCCGGAACCTCAAATTTCAGCAAATACCCACCGTCAACTTTTTCCCAGCCAACAACTATACGCCCATGTATCGTATCATAATGCCCTTTGGCCCAACTCAGCCCGCCAAAGCATGGCTGAATTATAAAGGATTTATAGCCGCCGTCTGCCCCGGGGCGGATACCCAGCACGCGGCTGTACAGCCATGCCCCTACTGCGCCAAGGGAGTAGTGGTTAAAGGAGTTCATGTTATTGTTGCTGCCAAAGCCACTTTCGTGGGTTTGAGAGTCCCACCGTTCCCATATGCTGGTGGCACCTTGGGTAATTGGGTAAAGCCAAGAGGGGTACTCTGTTTGTGTAAGCAGCTTGTAGGCCGTGTCTGCATATCCGTGGTCGCTAAGGGCGGCAGAAATGCCGGGGGTGCCCAAAAATCCTGTGGTTAGGCGGTAATCCAGGGCTATGGTTTTATCGTTAAGGAGTTTGGCCGCTTGGGCCGGGTTATCAAAAATGCCGTAGTACAGGGGCAGTGCGTAAGACGTTTGGGTGTCATTAATTTCGCCGCTTTTGGTTCGGGTTTTGCCGCTTGCCGGACACACGAAAGTTTTGTTCCATGTTGTTTTTACAGCGTTATAATAAGCATCCAGTTCATTGTAGGTGTCCATATCGCCCAGTATTTTGGCAGTGTCTGCGGTAATGCGCACATCGTAGGCAATTATGGCGTTCCAAATTAAGTCGCTGTCCGTGGTTGGGTCTGCGGCCAGCCAGTCACCCAGGCTGATTATGCCCGGGTTAAGCAGGTAGTCTGTGCTGTTATTGCGCAAATAACTTACATATTTACACATGGCGGCGTAGTTATCTTCCAGCACCCGCTTTTCGCCGTACTGTCTGTACAACGCCCAGGACACGATTACCCCCGCGCTGCCCCAGGGAATACCGCCAAAGCCGCCGTCTTGGGGGGCGATGTCCGGGAAACGGCCATCTTCCCGCTGCAAATCCCGTACGGAAATAAGAAAACGCTCGAAAAACGGCAGAACGTTTGCATTGTACACAGAAGTTTCCACAAACACCTGAGCATCGCCCATCCAGCCCATACGCTCGTTACGCTGGGGGCAATCTGTGGGTATGCTTAGGAAATTAGCACGTTGAGACCATAAAATATTTTCGAACAGCTTATTTACCAGAGGGTTAGAGCATTCAAAGCTGCCCGTACGGATGTCTTCCGTAATGCTGCTTAGCACCACTCCTTCCACATCTTCTAATGGCAGCGGCGCATCCAGGCCGCTTATTTCCATGTAGCGGTAGCCGTGGAATGTAAGGCTTGGGAAAATTATCTCCCCGTTGGGGTCTCCTTTACAAATGTAAATGTCTGTGCAGTCTGCGTCCCGCAGATTTTCTGTCATTAAGTAGCCTTGCAAATTGCCGTATTGGGGCAAATTGGGGTAAACAACCTCGCTAAACCGCAGGGTTATTTCCTGCCCGGCGGCACCTTTCACTTTTATCCGGGGCACACCCACCATATTTTGCCCCATGTCATAAATGAACACGTTGCCTACAGCCATGACGGATTGAGCCTTAATTGTCAAAACTTCGCCTACCGGGCTGCCAACATGCTCTACAATTTCCGGGGAAGTTGTATTCAAATCTACTGCATTTATAAAAACGCCGCCGTCTTTAATTTCTGTAGGGGTTATAACAACGGCAGACTGCCAGGTTTTAGGCGCATTTTCCAAACGCGCATCGTAAGTTTCCCCATGGAAATGGGAAGCGTAGCGCACAGGCCCGTCGTTGCTGCACAGCCAATCCTCACCGGTAACGATAGTTTCCGTTGTGCCGTCTGTGTAGGATATTTCCAGCTTTACACACAGGGACGGGTTGTCACCCCAGAAGTTGTACTTGCGTAGGTAGAAATTTTGCGCGTCGCTCCACCAGCCGGAAGCAACGGTAAATTCCAGGCAATTTTCCCTCTGTTGCATAAACCGCGTAACATCGTAACTGTGGTAAAAAATGTGTTTGTCAAAGTGGGCCGCACCTGGGGTAAAATAATCTTTGGGGCGCGGGCCTGTGTCTGTGCCGTCTACATTAAGGGCGCGTCTGTTTACCAAGCCGGCGTAATCCCCACGGGCGGTTACATACGCCGCGGCATGCTTCACTTCCTTGCAAATTACAAACTCCCGCTTTAAAACCGTAACGCCGCCGTGGCTTGGGTCAATTGTTGTGCCAACAAGACCAAGGCACTTTTCCCCGTCAGCTTTAAAAAGATCCGCACCGGGCGGGCGTAAGTTAAAGATACGAAAGCTGCTGTACTGGCCGCCTGCAACAAGCCCAATTTTGTTTAACCGTGGGAATGTAATTACATCATTGTCCCCCAGGGGGTTAAGCTGTCGCCCAATTAACTGGGGCGTGACGTAGAAAAAGTGCTGCTTTTTCTCTCCGTCAATTAACTCCCCGTTTAGAAATGCCGCAGCCGTATTGCCCAACACCTGTACTGTAAGGGTATTTTCCTGCCGCAGTAAGGACGGAGCAATTTTTACAGTTGCTAAGAGTGCATCCGCTGTATCACCCTCTGCATAGCCCACCCGCGTGATTACAAGCATGGGAGAAGCGAGTGTGTCCAAATAGTACGAAATATAGTTTTCATCGTTCGATTGGTTTTGCACGTTGCGGCGGACAGTAGAAAGCCGCCTGTCTCCCGCGCCAAAGACTATACCCCCGCAGCCGGAAAATACAGCTTCCAAACCAAATACACCTTTGCGCGCGGCATCTAAGGGCAAATTGGGCGAACCTATCCACATTGCGTCGTGCCAACATACGGTTTTACTCATATTGCTGCCTCCTTAGTAGATTCTATGTGTCAACCCCTACCCCAAACAACATCCGAAAAATGCTGCATAGTCCATCCGTTTGGACCGCCTGTAACAGAAAAACGAGGAATCCGCAGGGGCTCTGTGTCATGCTTCAAGTATCCTTCCCTGGTAGTAAAAGCAAACAGTACACCGGCTTCCGTTAACGCTCGTTTTGCGTTGGGGCTGTACCTTCCGAAAGGATACGCAAACCCGGTGGTAAACGTGAGTGAGGATATGAAACTGCGCAGAATATCTGCTTTGATATTTTCCATACTTTCCAAAGCCAGAAGCGGAACTCCATTTACTGCGTGATGCATTGCATGTGTATGCGAACCAAATTCGAAAACATCCATGGTGGCCGCAATGTCACGTGTGCCCATTAACTGCAACGGGGAAGCCGTCATTCTGCGCGTGGCTTCTGATACCTTTTCTGTTATTAAAAATTGCATACCGACAAAGCCAAACTGCCGCATTATGGGTGCGGCAAACAATGCGTTGTCCAGATAACCGTCATCAAATGTAAGAATAATTGGGTTGTACGGCAAGTAAGCACCGTAGAAAAGAAAATCTATAAGCTGTTCGGTAGTTATTGTTGAAAAACTATTTTCGTACAGGTAGCGCATTTGCGCATAAAACGTATCAAGGTGCAGCACCCACGGATTGTTCGCATTTTGCGGATAATAAAACTCCGAAGGCATGATAGAATGGTACACAAGTACAGGTATGCGCGATACGGGGAACAAAGGGGTTTCGACGGGCGGCGGCGGAGGTATGGGAATATGCATGGGAAGTGCCTGCCCCGTGTACATACCCTGCCCGGCAAAAAACAATGAAAACACCAGTGTAATCAGCAATAGTCGTAAAGCAAGTAATTTCACGCTTACACACCAACAATCTTTACATAAAATTTTCTGTTCCGTGGCGGGTCAAACTCGCAGAAGTATATTCCTTGCCATGTCCCAAGAACGGGCCTGCCGCCCGCGACAATCACAGTAACACTTGACCCTACCGCGCTTGCCTTCAAATGGGCCGGGCTGTTCCCTTCCCCATGACGGAACTCTCTGCGGCTTGGGAAAGCCTTGTCCAGCCCCAAAAGCATGTCGTGTACAACGTCCGGGTCCGCGTTTTCATTAATGGTAATGCCCGCCGTCGTGTGGGGGCAAAAAACAACGGCTATGCCGTCTGCAATGCCGCTTTTGGCAATGGCGTCACGCACTTGCGGCGTGATGTTGTAGAAATCTTCCCGGGGGGCGGATAAAGTGTACTCATAAAGCATGACAAATTCCTCCACTGTATTTTCCTTTTTTTATTTCACAATACTTAACGAAAACCCGTCGTACCCCTTCACGCCGACAGTTTGCAAAACCGTAGATTCCAACGTTTGTGTACGCCCCAAGTTTTCGATAAACTTCCTAACCCCGCTCCCTTTCGAATCCGGATTGTCTACATCGCAAAGCTTGCCGCCCCGCAGTACGTTGTCACCGTAAATAATTGTTCCCGTTTTCGAAAGCCCTAAGGATAACTCTAAGTATTGCGGATAATTCAGCTTGTCCGCATCAATAAAGATCAAATCAAACGGCTCTTCTTTTTCATTTATTAATTTTTCCATTAATTCTGCGGCATCGCCCCGCATTAGCTGTACATTATTGAGCAAACCGGCATTGTCTATATTTTTTCGCGCTATGTCTGCGTAAGCGTCTACACATTCCATTGTTACCACAATGCCGCCGTCGGCAACGGCCTTTGCTAACCAAATGGTACTGTAACCGCAAAAAGTCCCAAGTTCCAATATACGTTTCGCATTTTTTATTTTAGCCAGCAAGTATAGAAATTTGCCGTGGGCCGGGGATACTTCCATCCCCGGCAGGTTATTTTCCCGTGTTGCTTCCAAGGCTTGTTTTAGCGGTGCGTCTTCATTTACTATATTTTCAACCAGATAAAAATCGTTATTTATCCAATTTTCCATGTGCTTCTCCTTCAAATATTGCGTTTACAGAAGTTTACTTCTTATCATTTGCACGTCTTTAATAAGGTCACTTACGGCTTGTTCTACCTGATCGTATTTAAACATCTGCTCGTTAATTATGGCATTGTTTATTGTAAAAAATTTATCTGTTTGGTGGTCAAATAAAAATGGCGTTATGTTCCGTAACGTCTCTTCTTTTGTGGCTATGCTGCCGGTTGGAAGTTCTTCGCTAAAGTAATACGTTACTTCCTCGTTGTAAAACATGGGAAGACAGGCCACATATATGCCGTATTTTACATACTCCATAGGGGTCGACGTAAATTGGGCCGCATCGTCTATACGGTAGTGCAGGCAGTAATTTTTACCGGGTGCGCCATGGTATATAAAGGACTGATGCTTTTCAATAAACGGAACCAGGGCGAACTTGTTTGCTTTAAATACCGGGAACAGAATATTTTCATCCTCCAGGGCTTTTATGGCCTTCTCAAGGATTTCGTCAGATTTGAAAGTTGTAATGCTATGGCGCAGGTAACAGCCCGCCACAGCCCAAAGCAGCAGTGTATTTTCGGGCTCTGTCAGGCATTTTTCTTCAAGTATATACAATGTGTCATACTCTGGACGGGCAAAATTGGCAAACAGTTCGTAGGTCGCGTATTCGATAAACTCCTCGATTATTTCCGCAGTACCAACCTCTTTGGATTTGCAAACCCGCACAAAGGCTTTTTGAACATCATCGTCCCACTGGGCCATCCACAAGGCGGTTTCCAAAATGCGTGTGTCCAAGTTAATGTCGGTAATATTTCCGTCATCAAGTTTTTGGGCAAGTGCCACCCACTCACTGTAGCTTGCGTTGTAATGGGACAACGCTAAGCTAAGGGTTTTTTGATTATAAAAGCCATTCATCAGTAGACAGTACCCCGCTTCGGCAAGCGGTGCATGGTCTATGAGCAGGGCAAGCAGAGTGTGTATAGCGTCTTGCAGTACTTCACCGGGGATACAGGTATGTCTGTTTGCAATAAGCTCTGCAGCCCGTGCCGTCTCATTGGTTTGCAAGTAGATACTTAGCATTTCCAGGCCCTTGTCCAACGCATCTTCATCCGCTTCGTTATAGTATTCCAATGCGCGGTCAAAGTCGGACATATTAAAGTACAACCGCCCAAGTGCCACAAGAATGCGCACCCTGTAGGCTTTGGAGATTGCTTTTTCTGCCAAAACCGCCTCGAATACGGGAATGGCGGCATCCGATAAATTTTCCTGTTGAAGATAATGGTTAGACAAATAAGAAAGCAAATAAAAGCGTCTGTCACCCTTGTCAAAAAAGTGTTGGTATAACTCCGTACTTGCGCCGGGAATCATACACTTTATGATTAGTGTTTCGTCCAGTATTGTACGCCGCCCTGCCCCTAAACACGTGTAAGAAAAGCCGGGGCTGCTTACTTGTAATAAAATTGTGTTGTCATTTTCCGGCAAGTCATACACTGTCATGCCGCGCATTTCCGGCCCGGTAACATAAATATGCCGCACACCGGAATTTTGCCCGGTGGTGACTTCATACATGGCAAGGCTTTGGCTAAGAATTTCTTCTGCTTTTTCTACATTGGCATTTGTAATACCACGTTTTTTACACCGCAGCCAGTAATAATGATAAAGGCTGTTTACCTCCCTGCCGGAAACCCCTGCTTCCATACAATCTTCCGTAAGCCCCAAAACGTTAACCAGCTGCGCTTGCAATAAATCTGCCAATGCGGGTACGGTTATAAGCAAGTGATAAACATATATTTCAAGGTCCGGCTTCATTTTTTCGGTTTTTAAAAACTGCGAAATTGCGTAGTGGCTTATTTCACCGGCACTGTTTTGGTAAGCCGCGTTAACAAGAAAATCATACAACCCATCAACAACAACCTGCTTTTCTTCCGCCTGTTTATAGTAAGAATACGCCAGTCGGCTTACGTCATTTTTTGCCATTCTATTAGCGCAAACACTTTGCAGCAGCGGCAAGTACCCGCATAACTTAAACAAATCCTCACCTGCTTCCGGGTTAGACAACGCGGCGGCAATAAGTGCGTCGTGGTGACGCAAGGCTATGTTTGTAATGTCCACGCCCCTGCTTGCCGCATAAATTAGCACCGCTAAAATTACACCGCTTTTTGGTTTTGTGGGCGTAGTACTGTAGTATCTGTAAAGGCCTTCGTACAAAAATATGCTGCTTGAACCGTTGCGGAAAGCTTCCCGTAAATAACCGAAAGCCTCGTCAAACTCTTCTGACGCCAAGTGAAGCAGCCCCAACATAATTGTGTCTTCTGTTGAAGGGGCGGCAGCTTGAATATGGTCTGTAAGGGCACGCCAGTGTTTTTTGACAAAACGGGTTTGCCCTGTAAGTATGCTTAAGTAAGTTTGTAAAAAACACAACTGTGTGTATTGCCGGGGCGCGTTTACACGCAAAAACGATTTATGCCCCATAGCTTTGTCCAGCATTTCTGCCGCACTGTCGTAATGCCCTGCCTCTATGGTAATAAAAACAGTAAGTACAAACATATCCACATGGGCGGGGTTAAGCCTATGGACGGTTACAGCCGCATGGTTGGCCCGCTGAATTAAAGTGCCTGCGTCGGCTTGGGGTGCAGAAAAACGCGACGCCTGCCAGTAGCGCAGTGCCAATATGGCCGCAGTAGGAATATCGTTTTTAGCCACAAGTCGGTTCTCTAAACGGGCTATTTGTTTATCATAATTTAGCAAGCTGTCACCTTCTTCCCTACCATTCCCCAACTATTATCGGAAGCTGCCTGTTGTAAACCTGCCCCGGCATTGTGGATTTAACCTCTATGACCGTTTTCATATAGGGCTGTTTACGGAAAAACAACTGTGCGTTTAAAAGCGCAGAAAGCTTTACATTAAACGGTATTTCGCCGGAAGCCCCTATTAAGTAACTGCGGGCAGAAAAGCGGATATAACTTTCCGGGCAGGATACTTCTACCCGCATATCTTTGCCCGTGTTATTTGTTACTGCTATTGTACCCTTGTCGGCGTAGCCGTAGGCAGACCGGTTTAGCCGTACAACAATAGGTGCGGCGCGACGGTATGTTATTTCCACGGTGTTATCTTCCAAAGGTTCTGTGCCAATGGTCACAACTTCTCTTGCGAATGCCCCTTTAATCATCATTGGGTCTACGCTAAAATGTACCGCCGTTGAAAGCGCGTCTTTAAAATCGCTTTGGATAAGCTTACTTGCGTAAAAGTTTAGCCATGAAGATTCCCCTTGTGCGGTAATTGGAGCTTCCACATACCCATTATCAGACTTTTCTACAACAATATGGCCGTACAGCATTTCATTGTCGTTTGTTTTTTGGATAAATTCCAGCTTTTTCTCTGCAATTGAAAGGGTGGTTTTGCCCTTAAGCCCGGACAGTATAAAAAAATTGTCTATCGCCCGCTCCCGGTTGGCATCCTTATGCAAGGCTTCGTAAACTTCCATGTATTCGTAGCCTATGGCAAGCAGCAGCATGTAAAAATCGCTGTCTACAAACAAGCGGCGGGCCTGGGCGGGGTAGGCGTTGGCGTACTGGTAAAAATCTTGCAAACCGGTAATTACAATTCCTTCTTCGGTAGAAATGGACATTTTTGTTAGCTTTATTTTGACGGGAAGCGTAACTTCGCCGCCATTGGAAGTAATATACACTTGGGATTCTATTGTTTGCCCTGTGTCAAAACCCTTAGCCGGGGCAGTAAATGTATATGCAATGGTTTGATTATTACCGTCAAAATTGGCAGGGTTAAAAACAAGCCCTGCACAGCGGGAGTGTATTCTGCCGCAAAGGGTGCCGCCGCCGGTATTTTTTATGTCAAAACTGCCTGTGTACGTTCCGTTGGTTTCTATTTCTATGACATCAATATTTACAGCCAAGGACGGTAGGGGATAGTCATAACGGTCTGTCATCTTGTATCACCGCCGAATCTTGCTATATTCATCATTTTATCTAAGTTGGCTTTTAGCGCATCATTTATCGTCTGGGCAGATGTTTGGGCATGAAGGTTGATAAATGCCCCTAAACCGTCGCCCAGGGAACTTGTCAGGTTTTTAAGTGATTCTTCGTAGGCGTGAAGGCTGGTGTCAAGTGTTTGTTGGTTACGCTCCAGGTATTTTGTCTGCTCTGTTAAAGCTTCCTGTTGTATGGCGAATTGGTTTACAGACTCTTTAATGGCCTCGATGGCGTTTACCAAAGTTACCAACTGGCCGGAAAGGGCGTTGCTGTGGCCTTGCATATGTGTGGCTAAAAGCTCGGACGAAGATTGCAGCTTGGCCCCGGCAAGGGAGATTTTTTCGGAAGAATCATTCATAGATGTTTGCAATGAAGTGGCTTCGCCAATGGCTTTTTCCCAATTTTTTAGGGTATCTGTCAAAGTGTCATTCATGTTAATGAGTTTATCGTCCATAGCGGCGGCAACAGCGGGCCCAATGGAAGTTGTGGCTTCTGTCATGCTGTCGGATACTTTACTTAGGGCAGATGCCATAATGTGGCCTATATTTTCCATAGTCTCTTTATAGGTTGCAGCCTGTTTGCCCAAAGTTTCCGTAAGGTCATTTTTTAGGCGAAGAATTGCCCCGCCGGTATCCGATGCAAAGAAGCGGCCAATTTCCCGCTCTACATACAAATGAAGTTCGTCCACTAATTGTGCTCTTGCATTGTTGGCGTTAAAAAAAGCGGTACACAGGCGGGTTAGCACAAAAGCCCCCGCCGCCAAAGAGCCGTAAACAAATGCGTGCTCGTTAAAGGCAATTGTCAAAATTAAGCCAACCACAAGAAGGCCTGTTTCCAAGGCCTGTACAAAAGGTAGAATAGACTCGTACCGCCAGCCAAGCATACTCTTTTTAGAAACAGCCAGTTCCACAATTTGCCTTGTTGGCACCGTTGTTACAGCACGGTCTGCTGTGCGGATATATTCCGCGGCTACTTTGCGAAGCAAGCGGTTTTTAAGCTTTGCTATATCACTTTTTTCTTTAATTTCCTTGCGGGTGTCTAACTGAAAGGCCATTAGCGAGGCGCGGAAATGTAAATGGGCAACTACCCGTAAAATTAGAGCAAGTGCGACCAATGCTAAATAAACCACCATAATAACAAGCAGATTATCTTGTTGGTTTAGTGTAACGAATATAGTATCAAAAAAACTGTGCATAGTTGTCCTCCGTGACAAATCCCTTGAATTACATCTATTATACACTTTTTGGGTAATTTGCGAAAGTACAAAAAAATACCCCCTGATATCAGGGGGTAGACAACTACCAGTCAAATTTAAACTCTGTATAAAACTGTTGCGGTTTTTCTTTTGTAACTATACAGGACGGGAAGTTTGGATGGTTTATTGCATCGGGGTAAATTTGCGTTTCCAGGCAGAAGCCGGATTGCCTGCCGTAAGTTACGCCTTTACCTTGGGTTGGTGACATCATGTTTCCGGTATACAGCTGCATACCGGGGCTGTTAGTGAAAACAGTCATGCGGATACCTGTTTTGGGCGCGTACACGCTGGCGGCTTTACCCGGCTCGCGCAGTACATAGTTATGATCATACCCGCCTGTATTATTTGCATTACCGGCAGCTTCGATGTCTTGCCCAATTGTTTTGGGGGTACGGAAGTCGAAAGGTGTGCCTATAACGTCCATATACTCACCGGTTGGAATAAGCCCTTCATCTACTGCGGTCATTTTGTCTGACACAATCTCCAATTCGTGGTCGAAAATGTTTTGGTCATCATGGCCGTTTAAGTTGAAATAACTGTGGTTGGTAAGGTTGCATATGGTTTCTGTGTCTGTTGTGGCGTAGTAGTCCATACGAAGGGCATTGTTATCGTCCAAATTGTAGGTTACACGCGCATTTAAGTTGCCGGGGTACTTTGCATCGCCGTCGGGGCTGTTGTATGTGAATACAATTTTGTTGCCGGTTACTTCATCTACACTCCACACTTTTTTGTCAAACCCCTCTATACCGCCATGCAAATGGTGGGGGCCATCGTTTGTTTCAAGCTGATAATTTTTGCCGCTTAAAGTAAACGCGCCTTTGGCAATGCGGTTTGCTACACGGCCCGCTACAACCCCAAAGAATGGGTGCTGCGCTGTACCGTAATCCTCTGCTTTATCCAACCCAAGAACCACGTCATACAACTTGCCGTCTTTACCCGGTACTTCCAGTGTGATGATTGCGCAGCCAAGGTTGGTTACTGTTACAACCATGCCGTTTTTGTTTGTTAGCTTGTACGTGTTAATGCTCATTTTCATCGTCTCCTTTATATGACCTTTTTGTGATTATACGTGTGTTAATGTTGTATGTAAAGCGCGATTCAATTACTTACCGCCCCGCTCCGGCATTCCACACCATAACATCGTCCGTTTCTGTTATGCTTTCCCGCATTTTGTCAATTACAGGCACAATCATGTGCGCACTAATCCCTTTTTGGTTTAGCTCCTCAAACGCAGACATAAATTCATCGCCGTGGTATGGCGAAACAAACAGATACACCTGCTCTCGGTCGGTTATCTGTTCTACATAATTTGTCATTGGTGCCCGCCGGTAACTTAAACTTACACGGGCCAGACACTCGAATATTTTGTACAAATGCCCGTCACTTGTACCGCCGTTTACGCTCATTGGCACGGCGGTTATGCAGTCGCGTCCATTTGTAGTAAAACTAAGATTGGCCCCTTGCTGTATGTAGTGCTGGGCAAGGGTGGCTGTAAGGCGGATGCTTTGTTCGTAAATTTCCGAGTCTATCCAAGGGCCAAGGGAGTCCAGGTTTAGCACCAATGTTAACTTTTGGGCAGAAGTTGGCGCATGGACATTAACCATCAGCTTTTGGGAAATGGCAGATGCCTTAAAGTTAATTGTCTTTAGCGCGTCTGTGGGCTGGTAGTCACGGACGCCCCTAAATTCAAATGGGTCCGGGTCGATAATTTTCTTGGAAAGAATGGCGGAATCCAGCTGCTTAAAAATTAGGGCAACATCGTCGCAGCTGTCCAATATTTTGGGGAACACCAAAAGCTCACCCCGAAGGAACACTTCTTTGTCGAACTGCTGTGTATGCAGCAAGTTGCCCGCATAAATACGCGCTTCCCGCAGGTTGTACAGACCCCTTTTTGTGCATATAAATTTGTGTTTTCTGCGGATGGCAGTGTACATCATAATGGCAAATAAGCTGCTCCCCTTGCCTTCCGGCGGCACGGGGTTATCCTGTTTATTTAAAAATGTAAACTCCGGCGGCAGTACGGTTCTTGTATTAACCCATGGCAGGGGCAAAAGTTTTTTATTGACAAGTTCTTCGCGCAGATACAATGTGTCCCCTTCAAAAGCTTCCTTGGCGGAAAAACGGGTACGGAAAGTAAGCCCTTTGTCCCACAGCCGCTTATAGCTGTAGGTTTGTAAAAAGAGCATGGCCATTACAAAAATACTTAGTATGATTATGGGCACGTTTTTCCTCCTTATTTTTCCTTCCACGCCTCTGTCGGCGGCTTTACGGAAGCTGTAATTTCCTCTAAAACAGATTCTACGGCAGACGCGCGGTTTTTTATGCCGCCTTTTAGCGCGATTCTATGGGCAAACACAAACGGTACAAGTTTAACAATGTCCTGTGGCATAACATATTCCCGGCCATCTATGGCGGTGTAGGCCTGTACCAGCCGCGCAAGTGCAAGTACGCCGCGTGTGCTTATGCCCAACGCAACAGATTCATGTTCCCGGGTGGCTTCCGCAAGCTGCACCATGTATGTGTAAACGTCGTCGTGGATAAATACTTCCGCTGCGGCTTTTCGCATTGCGGCAAAATCTTCTTTACCGCAAACTGGCTTTAGCTGTTGCAGCGGTGTGCCGTTGATGGCACTCTTGAGAATATTTACACTTTCCGCGGTTTGTGGGTAGCCAAGACTTAGCTGTATCAAAAACCTGTCAAGCTGAGCTTCCGGCAGCGGGAATGTGCCCTGGGTTTCTATTGGGTTTTGGGTGGCCATTACAAAATACGGCGGCTCCAGCTTATATGTTGTACCGTCTACGGAAATTTGATACTCTTCCATAGATTCCAGCAGCCCCGACTGGGTACGCGGTGTGGCGCGGTTTATTTCGTCTGCAAGTACAATATTGGCGAACAAGCTGCCCTTACGGAAAGTAAACTCCCCTGTTTTTGGGCTGTAGAAGTTTATGCCCGTAAGTTCCGACGGCAGTAAGTCCGGCGTAAATTGAATACGGGAAAAGTCTACATCGAAAGACCGTGCCAAAGCTTTTGCCAGCATGGTTTTACCTGTACCCGGCACATCTTCCAAAAGTACATGGCCCCCTGCCAAAAACGCCGAAAGCACAAGCTTAATCTCTGTTGTCTTGCCCAAAATTACCGTTTCGATATTGCGGACGACTGCGTCCATTTGTGTCTTTATAATTGTCATTTTCCGTACCTCACTTTTTCATATTTGGCTGTTAACTCGTCTATGTTTTCGGCATTGCGTATTTTATTAGCAATTATGTCTGTGGTGTCTGCCTTGTGAATTTCTACCCCGGCGCGGATATACCTGTTTACCTTTTTTGCGTATGCCCTGCGGATTGGGTGCAAAGATTTATTTTTGAAGCGGGGCAAAAGGTCCAACAAGTCACCCATTACGTCCCGCTCTAATGCAACAATTGTATCGGCAAAAGAGGCTTCGTCTTCGTTTTTATCATTTACCCTGTTACGGTAGAATTTGTAAAACCGCCATATCAGAAACCATAATATACAAATGGCCCCGGCGACACCAACAACCAGAAAGAACCTTTCCAGGAACGCGTTCCATGCTCCTTGGTCTACTTCCGTAAGGTCCAACATTTCGTAAACTTCCGCAAAAAAATCAAAATCGTCGGCGTATGGTGCCGGGTAAAGCGGGTCATTTACTCGTATTTCAAACCTAATATCTTCCCGTGTAAAAGAGGCCAGAAAATCACGAAACATAGCTGCACCTGTATTTGCTAACGACGCTAAAAACCGGAGGATACTTGTGGCAAACATTATCAGTGTGCTAATTACTATAACAATGCCCACAAACCCTGTAATAAGTATGTTGTTCGTGGTCAAAACCTTATTGGAAGGGTCGTTGTAACCATTAATTTTTGACAGAATATTTAGGCGGTAATCTACGTTGTCCATGTGGGTGTACAGTATGCGGAAAACCATTGCCACTAAAAATGTCAGAAGCAGCTGTACTTGCATAGGCGTATTATCCGCCTGGGAAAACCGCAGCAAGAAAAACAGTGCGATAATAAGAATAAGAGCAACGGCACCAAAGGCACTTTCCAGGGCAATTTCTTCCCGGGTTTTCATGTAAAAGGCAAAGAACCCGGTTGAAACCATAAAAATCCACACAAACACATCGGAATAAGTGTCCCCAATTATAAGGCCGGGTACAAGCACTACTGCCAGAGTAAGGATAACAAACACAGGCATTTTGTTAACCTTCTTGCGAATTACGTACATTAATAAAAAAGGCACAACAAGAAACCACAACAGGGGCTCTGTCACGCCATAGTTAATAAAATATAAAACGCTTACCACGCTAAACGGCAGCAAAAATACAGCTAAAATCGATAATAGATCCTTTATCAACTTGCGATTGATAGTCATATAATCACCCTTCTCAATCCTTTAACACGAAATTATACAGTGCTTTGGAGAGAAATGCAACCCTTAAATTTCCATAATTTCATCGCACTGTACTTTAACACTCGCATCATGCGTAATTATGATGATAATTTTATTCTGCTTGATTTCATCTAGTATTACAGTTGTAAATAATTAAATTTGCGATAATGATACCACATAGCAACAGCCTGATGGATTCTGCGCCATCTAGTCCACAGCCTGATATGC
>WQTQ01000194.1 GCA_009786175.1 Bacillota bacterium
TTCATACTTTCCGGTACAGGAATGGGAATTGCAGGCGGGTTGTTCATATTTATATTCCGTCAGTTTTTCCGTGGTTTGCCTAAAGAGCTTGAGGAAGCTGCCTATGTAGACGGCGCGGGTTTCCTCCGCACTTTCTTTACGATTGTTTTCCCTATGGCCAAGCCTGCGTTCCTTACGGTTGGTACCTTAAGTTTTATATGGAATTACAATGATACCCATTTCCCAACCCTGTTTAACGCGGGGAATAACTTATATTTTAGTATTAGAACCCAGCTTTTGTTTGTAGCACAGGGTGGAACATCCATTGTGCAAAATATGATTAGCCACGCCCGTGTGGCGGGGCGTATCGCCCATGAAACAGAAACTCTGTCTACACCTGTGTATGACGCGGCTATAAGGTCGGTTTCTACCCTTGTGGCACTACTGCCGCTTATTCTTTTGTTCCTGATTATACAAAAGCAATTTGTGCAGGGTGTAGAGCGTTCGGGTATTGTAGGATAAAATAAGGAGCAAAACATGTTTTCAATAGAAGTTAGTGTACAGATAACAAACGCCTATGAAAAGCGTTTCAAAGCCGTGCCTTTTCCAAAAGATGTTGCCGCTGTTACCGGCAAAGCACCGTTCCATGAATTGATTTGCCTGATGTACCTGTATGCTTATATGCCGGTTTCGGATATGGTAAGTTACCCGCCGGATTTATTTGTACAAGTTGTCCGGCAAGCCCGGAAAGTACGTAACCTAAGGATTTTTCGTCAAACTATTCCTGACGAGATATTTTTGAATTTTGTCTTGCAATTACGCGTAAATAACGAGAACCTGGAATATAACCGGGATTTTTTCTTTGATGAGTTATACCCAAGAATTAGAGGGCTATCCGCCAGGGAAGCAGTGCTGGAAATTAATTATTGGTGTTTAGAAAAGGTAACGTACATCGGCAACAGTATACGCACCATGTCCCCTTTTACCCTTATGAAAAACACCAAGGGCCGCTGCGGAGAAGAAAGTGTTTTTACGGTTAGCGCGCTGCGCAGTGTTGGCATACCCGCAAGGCAAATTTACACACCACGGTGGGCCCATTGCGAAAGTAACCATGCCTGGGTGGAAGTATATGTAGACGGCGGCTGGCATTTTATTGGTGCCTGCGAGCCGGAGCCTGTATTGGACAAAGGCTGGTTTACCAGCCCTGCGTCTAAGGGGATAATTATCCATGCCAGGTCTTTTTCCGGCATTTCGACCCCGGGAGAAGAAATATCATTTAAAACAGACTCGGTATGCGAGATAAACCGTACTGCGCACTATGTACAGCACCCTGTAAACTTGCGGGTTAAGGTGCTTAACGGCAATAAAGATGTGAAGGTTCATGTTCAAATTGTTTCAAATTGCGCATTTGCGTCTTTAATTGCCCTATCCCCCGATGAAAACGGTGTTGCATCTGTTACAATTGGTAAGGGCGATGTGCAAATTTATGTTACCGATCATGCTAATTCTATCACGCGGCATTTAGACACACGTGTGGAATCGGATATAGAAATTGACTTTGCCGAGGCAAAGCCTTGTGGTGACGAACAGAAAAATGGCGAAAGTTTGCTTTTTACGCCGCCTTTTTCCGACTATCAAGACCCGGATTACGGGCTGCGTCAGTGGCAGATAGACACACACGAAGAGAAAATAGCCAAATGCAACGAACTTCGTAATGCGTACGCCGCTACTTTTGCAGACGAAGAGAAGGGCGAAGAGTTGGCAAGGCATTTTGGCCTTGATGATTTTGACGCGGGCAAGTTTTTTGTAGCAGCCAAGGGGAATTTGAACGAAATTATAAAATTCATGGAATTGTCGCCCGCATCTTTAGAGGCGCGATATAAATGCATGACGCTGCGCTCACTGCAGGCGAAGGACTTTACCGACTGTACTGCGGAAATTTTGGCAGAACATTTAGAGTACGCGCTGCCTTTCCGGGATAATTTTTGCGAAGAAATTTTTGAAAAATACATCCTTTGCCCACGTGTAGAAATTGAGATGATTACCCCTTACAGGGCTTATATTTGCGATTACTTTGACGCCAAACGGAAGGCGGCGTTCTTTAAAACCCCAGCCCGAATTTGGAAATGGATCAACAAAAATATAAAAAATACAGACGAATACCGCACAGGCAATGACTATCGTACGCTTACCGCCTCCCCGGCGGGGCTACTAAAGTGTAAGTGTGGGGGGGACCAATCCCGCAAGCTGCTATTTGTGGCAATTTGCCGTACTTTGGGCGTACCTGCGCGTATTAATTCCCTCAATGGACAGCCGGAATATTACTCTGCGGGCAGGTTTGTTAAGCTGGAGGGCCGCAAAGGCCCGGCTGCTACCGTAGAGCTTACAATTAACGGAAAAAATGGCACACCTTTAAGTTATTACGAAAATTTTACCCTGGCACGACTGGAGAACGGACAATACAATGTTCTTGGCCTAAAGTATGGTAATTTGGAAATGCCCTTAAAAGTTGAGCGGGGCCATTATCAAATTGTAACAGGACGAAGGCTGGAAAACGGAACTATGTCCGTCAAGGTCTGGCATGTAGAAATAAACGACAAGACTAAATTGGAAGTTGAAGTCCCACCGGAAGAAAAGGCTGCATTAGAAGCCAAGCCGCTGGGCGACTACAATTTTAACGGTACAAGCCTTAGCAGCCTGCTAACCGGCAAAGACCTGGTAGCTTGCATCCGCCCCGGCCACGAGCCCACAGAACATCTGCTGCGTGAGTTGATGGAAGCCCGTGACGACTACAAGCGGCATGGGGTACGTGTAGCACTGGTGGCGTTAAAAAATAACGACACTCTTCGTAAAGTAAAAGCCGCCTACGATGAAGACCTAACAATTGTAACGGCAGAAGATGATGATTTTGCAAAATTCCTGGCAGAAAAAACAGGCTTAAACGCGGCCAATTTGCCTGTTGCTGCTTTAGTTGGTGAAGGCGGAAACGCCCTTTACTATGTACAAGGTTACCATGTGGGTTCTGTTGGACTGGTGTTGACTTATTTGTAAGGTATGAAGTTTACCCCCTGATATCATATTGGCGAATATGATATCAGGGGGTAATTTTGTCAGCCCTCAGTCGTAGTAAACTCAAACACTTCCGCGATAAACTCGCCGCCGTATTGGTCGCAAGGGGCGGGTGAGTTTACTTGCACTTCGATACCGTTTTTATCCTGCACGTAAGAAATTTCTTCCCCGGTGGTCATGTTAACCACTTTTGTTACGGGCTTTTCGGTGTAGGGGATGTTTACCTTGCCTTTGGCGGCTATGTCATCTGCCAGGCAGAAGGCGTAAATTTTATTTTCCTTGGCTTTTTGGGTAAAGGCAAAACCGTCTGTTATATAAGGGGCGCATATTCTTGTGCCGTAAATAGCATCGCCGTACTGTTTCAGCCAGGCACCCATTTCCGCCATGCGCTTGTATGCGGGCCACGGCAAGCGTCCGTCCGGCTGGGGCGCAACGTTTAATGCTAAATTGCCGCCCTTGGCCACAATGTCAATTAGCATCCGAAGCAGTACGCGGGTAGATTTAAAAGTGTCGTCATAACTGTATGCAAAGCCGTTACCCATACTTACGCAGCTTTCCCAAGGTACGGTTAGGGGTTTGCTTGGCACGCTTTGCTCCGGCGTAATATAGTTTTCTGCTATGCCGCCGCAAGTGCGGTCTGCAGACAACAGCCACGGCTGGACTTTTCTGGCTTTTTCGATTAACTCTTCTATGCGGATATCCTGCCCGGACTGGCGGCAAACCCAGCCTGCGTCAAACCACAGTATGTCCAGGCGGCCGTATTCTGTTACCAACTCCATAACCTGATTGTGGGTGAACTGTATAAATTGCTCCCAAAGTTTTGGGTTTTCTGCCGGGACATATGACGGCCCGCGGGAAGAAAAGCTGCCCTTAAGCTGGTCTTTTGCCCAGTAAGACGGCACATGCCAATCCGCCTTAGAGAAATACGCGGCGATACCTAAGTTTTGGCGGCGGAAAGCCTCGAAAACATGCGCGGCAATGTCTGCCCTTTTGTTAACAGAAAACGGACAGCTTGGGTTGGTTACTTTGTACTGGGTAAATTTTGTGTCCCACATACAAAAACCGTCATGGTGCTTTGTGGTAAAAATCAAGTACTTAAAGCCGCCGTCTTTTGCCGCCTTTGCCCATTTGTCCGGCTGGAAACGGATAGGGTTGAAAGACTTGTATAAATCCCTGTAATCTTTTTTAAAGCTTTGGATATCCGTGTCCCAATCTACACAGCCGCGGCTCCAGTCAGAGTCGCCGTCGCTAAGGGCCCAGCTTTCTACCATGCCCATTTGGGAATAAATACCCCAGTGCATCATAAGTGCCAGTTTTTGGTCTTGGAACCACTCCAGGCGGTTAAGAATCCGCGGGTCTTCCGGGCGGATATAATGCTCTACATCCAACGCGCCGTGTATGCCTTCATTTACGTTGTCAGCCATAATTGTTCATTCCTCTCATGCTTTTGTTAAATTTCCTCCAGCCATGTATAGCCGTCATGGGCGATATTTACGCGCAGGCCGTTGCAGATAACATGGGCTTGGAACATACTTGTTGTGGTTTCAATAACCATTTCCCATGGGGGCTTGGTTAGTATTTCTTTGGAATATGTGCCGTTTTTCTCGTAAAATTCCCGTTGAGCGTAGTATTCTTTCCGAAGCTCCCACTTAATGTATTCATGTTCGGGGATAACAAAATCCGGCGTGGTATCGTCGGCGAATACTAAAAATGCCCACAATTCCGGGTAATGAATGTTTACTACCCCTGTTGGGGCGTATACCCAGTTGTCCTCCGGGAAGGGTCTGCCTGTTTCCGGGTTTATTGTCCTTTGGTACTGCCCGTCTTTAACTTCCACCTTCCACTGCACGCGGGAAAAGTTAAAGCGGTAATAATCCCCGGCCTTTGGGCCTTCTGATGCACTTCCGTGCTTGGCGATACTTTTCCAGGGGATCATTATTTCCGTAGACCAATAAACATTTTTAGGGTTTGGCTTGTTCAGCTCCCCTTCAATTTTTACCGCGCTTACAAGGCCGTTAAAGTTAAAACCGTCCAGGGCAACGCCGCCGTCTGTATATGGCTTTGGCAACAGTAAATCCCATATTGTGTTTAACGCATTGGTTTCCAACTCGATATAATTGTGTGTGCTGCCTTCCCTATCCAGAAAAAACTCAAAGTCGTTATCCTGAAAAACTACTTCGTCCCGTTCTTTTACATAGGCAAAAATTTCTTCGCCGTATAAAATCGCGCCCAGATATAAGTTTTTGTCATCCCACAAAAGCTTTGCCCAGGTTTCTTTTGCGGGCGCAGGGCGGCAAGCCCCTTCAATGTCTCTGAACGGTTGTGTACGCGGCGCGTCATCCCAAAAGGGCTTAAACATATCGCCGTCTATTTTAGGCGGCAACTTTGCCCGTTTGCACATGTAAACAGGCGGCGCGAAAGGCTCTTTCATAAACTCATCGTTAGGGAAAGGTATTGCCCCCAGCTTTTTAGTAATTTTCATAGTTTACCTCGTTATTACAATGTCCCTGCTTTAAGAGCAAAAGCAATATACAACGCACAGCCAATTGGCAAACAGGCTTCGCTTATTTGATATTTTGGATGGTGCCCCGGGTAAACTTCGCCCTCTTCAAGCCTTGCACCCACTCCGGAAAAAAATGAAGGTGCGATTGTTCTAAAGGCGGAAAAATCTTCGCCGCCCATGATGGGTATCATTTGCTCAATTTCTATCCCCGGGAACGTTTCAAGGGCAATCTCGTTAAAGAGTTTGCATAAATTTTCATCATTAACAACGGCGGCGTAGCCTTGCACAAATTCAATTGTGTGCGCCGCGCCGTATGCTTTACATATGCCATCGGTCAAATCGTTAATTCGCCCAACAATCATGTCACGCACTTCGGGGTTGTAAGTGCGCACAGTGCCTTTAATATTGGCTGTATCCGGGACAACGTTTGCCACAGTGCCAGCGTTAAACGCGCCAACGGTTAGCACGGCAGGCTCCGAAGCAGGTACATTTCTGGAAACAATGTAGTTTAACGCTTGCACAACCTCTAAGCCAATCAGCAGGGAATCAATGCCTTTATGGGGACTGGCCGCATGACAGCCTTTGCCCATAATTGTTATTTCAAACCTGTCTGTGTGCGCATACATTGGTCCTGTTCCGCTTCTAACAACCCCCACAGGGGTGTCGGAATTTACATGAGACCCGTAAAACACATCCACATCATCTAAAACACCGGATTTTACAAGCTCAATCGCACCACCCGGGGGCAATTCCTCCGCATGTTGGAATATAAATTTCACTGTACCGGGCAGCTTATCCTTAATTTTGTACAGCACGTCCACCGCCCCAAGAAGCATGGCGGCGTGACAATCGTGACCGCATGCATGCATGGCCCCCGGGTTTTTAGACTTAAACTCTACATCCGCTTCTTCTGTAATAGGCAGCGCGTCAAAGTCTGCCCTTAGGCCAACTGTTTTACCCGGCAAGCTGCCTTTTAGTACAGCTACCACACCTGTTTCCGTAGGGCGCAATATTTCTATGCCGGGGTATTGTTTAAGCTGGGCCGCAATGTACTTGGCAGATTCATGCTCTTTAAATGAAATTTCCGGATACATGTGAAAGTGCCGCCGCCAATTTACAAGTTTCTCGTTGTCAATCATTTTCTTGATGTCCATTTAATTACCTCCAGTTACTATGGTGGCTTTATACTAACACCCGGCTTTTACAAAAGCAATGTTTTGATGCCAAACATCACACCAAAACCCACATCTTTCATACACTGGAATAGACATGTTATGAAAGGTGTGGTTTAAATGGCATCACCACAAATAATTACTCCACCGTACCCCGGAGTACTTCAACGCGTTGGTTCCACCGGGCCAAATGTGCGGATTATACAAGAATATCTAAATGTAATAGGAAGAAACCATCCGAGTATACCACGGCTTGCAGAAGACGGTATTTTCGGCCCGTTAACCCAAGCATCTGTAATCGCGTTCCAGCGGCTGTTTCAATTGGTTCCGGACGGTATCGTGGGTCCATTAACCTGGGCAGAAATTATGCGGCAATATGTAATAGCTTTAACACCAACAACCCCCGGTTTTTTTAACTATACGGTAGTTGCCGGTGATACACTGTGGGCACTCTCCCAGCGGTTTGGCACAACAGTAGATGCAATAAGGTCACTAAACGGGTTAACAAGCGATTTACTGCGCATAGGCCAAGTGCTTAGGATCTCCCAGGCCGGCGGGGTAACTCCGCCACAGCCGCCGCTTCCTCCGCCTACGCCTGCAAGGACAATTGTAATTGACCCGGGCCACGGCGGCTCGGACTCCGGTGCGGTATCCGGCACGCGCAGAGAAAAAGATGACAACCTGCGGCTTGCACTGGCAGTACAACGGCTTTTGCAGGCACAGGGCCAACGGGTTATTATGACCAGAACCACGGATATTTTTGTGACTTTAGCAGAACGAAGCGCGATTTCTAACCGAAACAATGCGAATATATTTGTATCCCTTCACAGAAATTCCAGCACAAACACCACTGCCAACGGTGTAGAAAACTATATTTTTACAACTGCGCCTACAATAGATGCGCTGTACGCCCACAACGTTTTAAATGAAGTTGTTAACGCAGGTGTACAAAATAACCGGGGTGTTATTAGAGGAAATTTTGCGGTTTTAAGAAACACCAACGCACCGGCAATGCTGTTAGAAATGGGATTTATCTCGAACACAAGGGATAACCAGCTTTTTGACCAAAACTTTAATGCCTATGCCGCCGCCATTACACGGGGGATAATAACATCCCTTAACGGGCCGTCTATGCCACCGCCGTCATTTTTCTTTTACACGGTGGTTAGCGGCGATAATATGCCTTCCCTAGCCCAGCGGTTTGGCACCACAACCAATGCAATTATGTCGCTAAACAACCTGTCGCGCAACATCTTAATTACTGGGCAGGTGTTGAAAATACCAAGTAGATAGAGGGGTGTATCAAACTACCCCTGATATCGCATTAGTCAATGTGATATCAGGGGTAGTTTTCATCTGCCTACATGATATGTATGCCAAATTGGAATTGGCATGCAACCGGATGCATCGTCGTTGCTTAGTGCTTTTTCCGAAAACCACTCATCTACCATGTCAACCAAAGTTTGCGGTCGTACGGCACCTTGCGCAAAACAGTGAATCATGGCCATGGCTTCACCTAAATCGTCTGTAACTGCAAATGTTTCGGCTGCCTTGTCTAATGTCCCGTCAATGTTGTTCCTTACTACTTTAATACCAAACCGGCCTTTGCCGTCATTACTTGGGTTTGGGTACGTACAAAGATAATACTCCAGCAACCATGTTACATCGCCATCTTCGCTATATCCTTGGACGATTGTAACGGGGGCATTCCTTGGTAAAATAGCGTTCATATAGACAACCTCTCTCGAGTTCGCACAGTGTGCGGATACATTTTGTATTTTGTCCATATAATACCATTTATCCGTATACACGTCAACATATTCGTGTAGCATTATGTGGCAAAGTTGGGCACTTATCTGCGCGTTTTACGCCAATTTTGCCTAATTTGCCGCAGTTCGACCTAAATTCTATACTTTTAACATAAAAGCAACCTCAAAAAGGTCTCCGCGAAGGCTAATCTGCAGCTGTCCGCTCATAAGTTCTACCAAGCTTTTTGCAATATGCAGCCCAAGCCCGCTGCCTTCGCTGTGGCGAGCCAAATCGCCCCGTATAAACTGCTCTGTTAAGGTTTCAGCTGGCACATCAATGTGGTTCTTAGATGTATTGCGCAGTGTAAAAATAACATTTGTACCCGTCGCTTCAATTTCCGCAAAAACCCGGGTACCCGGCATTGCATATTTTGCTGCGTTGGAAAACACATTTTCCATAGCACGGAACAAATGGCGGCTGTCTGCCAATACATACAACGAAAACCCTGCAGGTTGACGCAGTACAAGAGTTAAGTCGTTTTCGTCAAAAATATCGCTAAACTCCCCGGCAACCTGACCAAGCATTTCCGATAAGTTTAACGGCTGAATGTCTACTTTTATCGCGCCGGAACTTGCCTGAGACGCATCAATAAGGTCACTTAAAAGCTGTTTTAGCCGTATGGCTTTTTTGTCCAGCACTTCAATATACGTGGCGGCATCCCCTTGCAATTTTTGATTTTTCAGCAAGTCTGTATAATTGATGATACTTGTAAGCGGCGTGCGAATATCATGGGACACATTAGCGATAAGCTCTGCCTTAAACCGCTCCGATTGTATTTTCTCAATGTTGGCCGCGTCGTACCGGTAAGAAAGCCCAAGCACAAACGCCGCAAAATAATTTAATACACAAAGGGAAACGGCAATACACGAAATAAAAACAAAAACAGGCGTTACCGCAACCCTCCAGCCCCACGCCCGCCAAAGCACCGAAGCACTGCTAAGCATCTCGTTCCTTGCCAATAACCCTATTGCGCCCAAAAGCTCTGTAGACAAAAGTGCCAACAGTATTGCCATTAGTATCCCCATGGCAGCTTTAGGAGCAATATCCGGCAGGTTAAAAAAACGCCACCAATATAACGTTTCTTCCATGGTGTCGTCACGGATACGGGCCACAACCTGGGTCAAGATAAAAATCGCGAACAGATACACAACCAACGGCACAAGTAAAAGTATTAACGCAGACCATGTTCGCATAAAAATTAACCTTACGCAAAATATAAGCAAACAAATGCCAAACAACGATAATAATGAAACATCCAACTTATGCAATATAGACGCTTTGCGGGTATGCCATACCCCAAATATAAGCAAGAAAATACACAGCCCAACCATTGGCAGGGCAAAAACACGTATTAATCCACGGTAAACCAACAGCGGCCCCAGCACCAAACGCAAATAAAAATCGAATGTAATACTCATACTTCGCACCCAGTTTAGGCTAAAAATAAACCCAAGCAGTGCGAGGCCAAATTTTGCAGCAGGGTGACAAAGGACTTTTAGCAGCATTACGCCAACCTCACAATTTTATACCCCAGGCCGTAAACAACTTTCAAGTACCGCGGCTCTTTAGGGGTAATCTCTATTTTTTCGCGGATATTTCTTATATGAACCGACACGGTTTTGGATACGTTAAACGGCGGCTCGTCCCAGCAAGCTTCATATATTTGATCTGATGAAAACACTCTGTCCAAATTACTAATCAGAAATTTTAATATACGGTACTCCAGTGCCGTTAGCTGAACCTCTGCGTCATCTACGCTTACGCGCTTCTGCTCGTCATCCAGTACAAGGCCCCCTGTTTGGTAGACATTTTCCGACTGTCCGGCCTCTTTCATACCGCCAAGCCGCGCATACCTGCGAAGGGCCGCCCTCACCCGTGCCATTAGTTCTACCGGGTTAAAGGGTTTGACAACGTAATCGTCACCGCCCATGTTAAGCCCCAGTATACGGTCTGTATCTTCACCTTTTGCGGATAAAAATATTATGGGCGCATTGCTTTGCTTGCGGATTTCTACCGCGGCGGCAATTCCGTCCATTACAGGCATCATTATATCCAAAATTACAAGGTGAATATCCTCGGACTGTATAATACTTACAGCTTCCCGCCCGTTGGCGGCCTTGCGTACGGCGTAGCCTTCCTGGGTAAGATAAATTTCTAAAGCGGAAAGAATGTCCGCGTCATCATCACAAACTAAAATTATATACATGCAACCACTCCTCCCATCTACTCCCATGCAGTAATTACATAGCCGCCGCGGTTGCTTGAAGATACGTTGAACGGCAAATCTTGCGGCACATACAATTGGCCGTTAACAGGATATTGATACCAAATGTGATACGTTACACCGTCAAGCTGCACGGTTAATTCTTCACGCCCGGCTAAGTACTCCAGATATTCTTCCAAAACCATACCGTACATTGTCATGTACCACGCATGAACACGTCCAACATAGCGGAAATGCCACGGTTCGTAGGCAACACCTGTGATGTGAGTTGTACCGTAGGGGTAACGAAGCACCATGCCATGCCGCCAGGCATTTTCTGCAAGCCAAACAGCTTCCGGTGTACCGCTCATTTCCGCGGAACTTAAAGTTAGCCCCGGTGCCAAAATATCTGCCGCCAAACCAAGATTATGTTCGCTGTGCCCCGGCGGCATTACATACATGCGGTCTACAGCATTTTCGTATATTTGCGCCTGACGGGCAACATTCCTGTATCCGCTGGTTACAAAAAACTCTGCAACATCCCGGCCGTCTTCAAACAACCCGGATATGGCGTTAAGCAAAGTGTAGTGTACTGTTATTTCTGTAGCCCTAACGGGAACTGTGGGCCATGCGTAAACTATGTATGCATAGTCTATTGGGCGGCTCATTGCCAAATCTCTGTTTACCAGTTTCAAATACCACGTGTCCATAAGCTGGTCAAGCGGCGTTGGTATCAACACAATTTCGTACTCTTCTTCTGTAGGATACGGCTCTGTTGTGTTGTCTGGCCGGCTTACACTTGGTAAATTCCCGGAATCTTCCTCCGGCAGTACAACCGGGATGTACCCTGTATTACTGTGAAGGTGCTGCCACAAAAAGAACACACCGCCTGACAAAATTACTATTACCACAAGCAGCGCGAAAATTGGCCGCATCCCTGTGTCCTGTTTGTGCGTTCTTCTTTGCGGGGGTCTGCGCCGTGTAACCGGTTGGTCGTACTCTCTCATAAATTTATTGCATCCTTTCGGTTGATATGTTTGATTATGCAATTGCCAGTATACCAACCAAATTCAAAATCCCGGCTAAAAAAATGCTAAGAAAATTCAAAGGTTTATGAATGGATTTCCGCTTTTCTCCCGGCCAACAGTCGTAGTTCCCCCATGACCCGGGTAGACAACCGTATCCTGAGGCAGGGTTAGCAGCTTTGTTTTTATGTTGCGTATAAGCTTGTGGTGGTCTCCCATCGGCAGGTCTGTACGGCCGATAGAGCTTGCGAAGAGCGTATCGCCCGAAAACAGATTACTGCCGTCCGCATCATAATAACAAACGCCGCCGGGGGTATGCCCCGGCGTATGAAGGACCTTTAGAGTAGCATCGCCAAACAAAAAAACATCACCGTCGTTGAACAGTCCGTCCGGCATTATGGATATTTTGTTTAATATACGGTGGGATAAATTCACATCCGGGTCTTCAAGCATTTGCTTTTCGGATATGTGGCAGTAAATTGGGGCATTTGTTAAAGCCTTCATTTTCGCCGCGCCGGTGATGTGGTCGTAATGGCCAT
The DNA here is from genome assembly GCA_009786175.1 of Bacillota bacterium. The sequence goes on from WQTQ01000194.1 coordinate 12,300, forward strand.
GGGTTAATAAAATGGCTTTGATTATAATGCTGTTGTCATTTATGGTTTGCATAACAGCTTTTTCATCGGCCTCGTTGCAGCCCGCGTCTATTAAAACCCCTTCGCCGGAATTTTCGCACCAACACAAATATATGTTTTGCCCCATGCTGTTTTTACTGAATGTTTTTATTTTCATTATTCTGCTCCCCCAAACTCCAGCCGTTGTCCCCGTGGTACACCATCAGCTTGCTCATGCCGCCGTCTATCACTATATTTTCACCGGTTATAAACCCGGAACGGCTGCTGTCGCACAGGAACATTACCATTTCGGCAATGTCGCTCGGTTTGCCAACTCGCCCTGCCGGGTGCTGAGCCTCATCTGCATGGCTATGGGCCGAGTCTGTAGTGTCAATCCAGCCGGGGCTTATGGCGTTAACACGAGCACGCCCCGCAAGGCTTACACTCATGGAATGAGTAAGCGCGATTATACCGCCCTTTGCGGCGGAATAACTTTCCGTATCCGCCTGGGATTGAAACGCCCGGGTAGACGCAATATTTACAATGGATGCATTTTCTGCAAGCAACCCCCAAGATAACAACAAATGCGTCAAATAGTACGGTGCGGTTACGCCGACACGCTGGACATATTCAAAATCCTCCCACGAACATTTTGAAGTTAGGCCCCGGCGGCTGATACACGCGTTGTTTATCACAAAATCCACAGGCGCGCTAAGGGAATCCACAAACCTCTCTAATGTTGTGCTGTCACCAATATCCCCCTGGAATATTGATGGCGGCTTAGTTGGAATGCCCCCGCTTAACGGGTGCGGTACATGCCGCATGAAAGAAAACTTGTCTGCGGTGTTTTGGTCAATAATAATTACCCTTGCACCGGCTTTTAATAAATGTTCTGCTACCGCACGGCCAATGCCGCTTACCCCGCCTGTTACAATGGCGCGTTTGTTTTTGAAGTTCATATTGGTGCTCCTTTCGGTTCGTGGTACAAACCCTCTTGTTTTCTTAACACATTACCGCTATACTCCCATTGTGTCAAAATCTTTACAATTTGTCAAAGGGGGAAATGCAATCGTGTTTATTAAAGTTGCAAGCGGCGCGGTTTTGGGGGTGGACGGATACATTGTAGATGTGGAAGTAGACCTCTCCAGCGGACTGCCCGCTTTTGATATTGTAGGCCTTCCGGATTCTGCCGTAAAAGAATCCCGCGAGCGCGTTCGGGCCGCCATCCGCAATGCGGATTATTCTTTTCCGGTGAAACGGATTACCGTAAACCTTGCGCCTGCGGATATTCGCAAATCCGGCCCGTCTTTCGACTTGCCTATCGCGTTGGGCATTTTAATATGTACGGGTGTGGTCAAGCCGGATGCGGCGGAAGGCGCGTTTTTTGCAGGGGAACTTTCCCTTGACGGCGCGGTGCGCCCGGTAAACGGAGTCTTGCCAATGGCAATAGCGGCGAAAGCGCAGGGACTCCGTACTTTTTACGTACCGGCAGAAAACGCGAAGGAGGCTTCTCTTGTAGGCGATGTTACCGTCTACCCTATCGAAAGCCTTGGGGCGTTGGTAGAGCATTTCTTTCGGCAGCCTGTTTCCGCCCTAGATGTTGACATCGCAGAGTTATTCCGTGCAGATGAAGATACATACGGCGTAGACTTCGAAGACGTTGCAGGGCAAACCCTTGTAAAACGTGCCTTGGAAGTTGCCGCCGCAGGGTATCACAACGCGCTTATGATAGGCCCGCCGGGTGCGGGTAAAACCATGCTTGCCCGCCGAATGCCCACCATTTTGCCGGATTTATCCTTGGACGAAAGTATGGAGATCACAAAAATTTACAGCATAGCCGGGCTGCTCACGCAAAAAAGCCTGCTGATGACACAGCGGCCATTCCGCACACCCCACCATACAGCTTCGTATATTTCTTTAGCCGGTGGCGGCCGCACACCCATGCCCGGGGAAATGAGCCTTGCCCACAACGGCGTATTGTTTCTGGACGAGCTGCCGGAATTTCAGAAGAAAGCATTAGAAACCATGCGCCAACCCCTGGAAGACGGACACATAACCGTAACCCGCATAGGCGGCGTATGCACCTACCCTGCGTCATTTTTGCTGTTAGCCACTATGAATCCATGCCCTTGCGGCTACATGGGTTCGACACGCTGCACATGTACGGAAAGTGAAATTTCACGTTACTTGGACAAAATATCCGGCCCGCTGCTAGACAGGATTGACATACAGGTAGAAGCCTCCCCCGTAGCCTACGACGAAATTTCTACAGGGCAAAAAGCGGCAGAAGATTCCGCCACCATAAAAGCGCGGGTAGAAAACGCCCGCGCCCGCCAGCAAAAACGATTTGCAAATAAAAATATTTATTTTAACGCAAAAATGCCTGCATCAATGATTGAAGAACATTGTAAAATGGGGTCTGCCGCGCAAGACATGTTAAAAATGGTGTTTGACAGCCTGAGTTTAAGTGCGCGGGCTTACCATAAAATTTTGAAAATTGCACGGTCTATCGCAGACTTGGCAGACAGCGAAAATATTACGGAAACCCATGTGGCGGAAGCTATTTCGTACAGGGGGCTGGATAGGAAGTATTGGTAGATTTTATTCCAAGTTCGGCATGAAAGGATAGTCATTGTCATTATTCCCCTACAATATAAAGCGCGCTTGCGCGCGCGTTTCGTGAACAATAATTCCCTAGAGCATAAAAGAAGGTTGTTGCTACCTACATAAGTAGATTAACAACAACCTTCGCTAATTACTACATTTTTCGGTTTTTTATTAGCCAGGTCTACCGACAAAACCCTCAACTTCTTACAACACAACTTTACACTAAAAGTGCGGTTGCGTCAACAATAAATCATTGTGTTGCAATAGTATTATACACAAGTATAATTCCGCTGATACAGTCATCAATCAAACCCCGCAAAGGCATTGTCAATCATTTCCTGACGCAGCGGCCTTTGTGTTTCAATAACTTGCATTGGTGTTTGGTAGCCGTGGAACAAGTACCAGCCCAATGTACCAAATATCCAAGAGAACTCGTTTATTGCAAAGCCAAGTTCAAATTTTGACGCTTCACGGTTACCAAGTACATATAAAACCCTATACACGTCGCCTTCCGTTGGCCAGTAGTTACGCATGGCGTTAATTGTGCCTAGTGTATATAATTCCGGCTCGTATCTTGCCCAAGACTGCAGTTCTTCGTACAACATAAATACATCTTGCGGGTTGTATGTGCCGTTGGGGATAAGGATGGCCTGGTAGAAACCTACTAAATTGTTATACTGGCCGCCTTGCGGGCCTGTCGGAAATGGCACTACCGCAAAGTCGAATTCTACGCCCTGCTCGGCTACTTTCCATGTTGCAATGGGGAACAGGGCGTCATTACCTTGTTGATAAATCCATGTATTACGGTTCCAGTCTCCAAGCGGGTTACCGGACCCTCTGTCATAGTTCCACCAGCCGTTTCTAAAAATTTCTTCCATAAATTCCAACGCGGTGACGGTCCTTGGGTCTTCCATGGCAAATTGCAGGGTATTTTCGTTTACAAGCAAGCCGCTGTTGGTGGCTATTAGGTTCCGCATAATTTGACCCGGGTAACCGCTGATACCAAACTGGTCTATGCTGCCGTCGCCGGTAGTATCGCGGGTGGCAAGTGCCATTAATTCACGCATTGCATCCCAAGTCCACTGGCCATTTTCCCACAGGTCTACAGGGTTTTGCGCGCCAATTGCCCTGATTATTTCTAGGTTAACGCCCAGCCCTGTGCTTTGGGTCCTAAGTTCTGCACGGCCAAAGCCATAAAGTACGCCTTGGAAGGATACCCTTTGCTCTACAAATTGGTTAAGTGTCATAAGGTCGGATGTTGGGGAAGCAAACACGCTTGCAGGAAGGGCAAGATCACCCATGATTGCAGGAAGCATGTGGTCGCCGGGCAGCATAACCCACTCCGCAAAGGGGTCGCCTGCCATTACACTGGCAGTTAAGTTGGGTAAAACATAGCCCCAAGGGGTTGCAACATTTTCAAATGTAACATTAAAAGATTCTTCTATGCGCCTTTGATTATCGTACCACAGTCGCGCATTGTGGTAATTGGTGGCTGTTGCAGGGTCCGGCGGGTCGCTGCCGGTATCGGGCATATACACCCACCAGCACGCTACCCGGATTGTTCTGTTTAAGTCACGGGCCACTACGGGTTCCGGCTCGTCTTGTGTGGACTCGGCCTCTATTGCCGGTGCTTGCTGCTGTTCCGGCGGCGCGGGCACATCAGGGGTTGTGGTTTCCTGGGTCGCGCTGTCTCTGTTACAGGCGACCGCAACGATTAACGCCAAAACCAACATAAGCAAAATGGCGATTTTCTTCATACTTACCAACTCCAATCTTGTTTTTTTGCATTATACTGTTTAATATTGCCAGTTGCAAGAAAAAAATGTAAATTATTTTGGTAAAAAGGACAAGAACATTAAGATCATGATATAATGCAAGCAAAAATCGAGCGAAAGAAAAATTGCTTTCGCAAACCGACAAACTTCAATTGAAACGTGCCTTATAATGGAAATAAATTAAACAAAACGCGAGGAGGCGTACATGAGTAAATTCAAGCAGCAATTTGCTATTATTTTTTGTATGGTGTTACTGGGTTCATTTGCCGGGTGCAGCCGTGAGAACTCCATCACCGAAGTTAATGCCAATACCCAACCGGAGCAGGACATATTTCACGGCCTTACAGCATCCGAAGTCAAAGCCCAACTGGAAAATGCCCCCTGTTTCATCGACTTTATGGGCGAGAACATTCCTTACTGGCGGCCAAACTGGACAGGCTTTACAGATGACGACAGTATTCAAATAGATTCGTCGGATGCAATAATTTCCGTGTCTACTCATTGGGGCAATTTTTCCGCGTCATTATCTTATCGTGTGCAGGGTGGCACAATCTGCTGGAATATAAACGCATACAAACCCCTTTGGAGGGAACTTCGCCTGTGGGAAGCACCTGTGCCGCGGCACCTTACAGATTTAGAGTATGTAACTATAGGCTTTGCCTACTACTGCCCGGAACTGGACCCGAACGTTGAACTGCTTCCGGAAGCGTTGATGCACCATTGGGAAGAAATTAGCGGCAAAAACTTATGGGTAGAATTTATCCGGCTTATGCGCTGTCACACAGGCATACGAATTAGGGATTTATGGTACGATGGTACCAGATTATACGTGGACCTTGCACCGGTGGAAGCAATCGTTTTTAATTGGGGCTCGACGGGAAGTGCCCAAAGACAGAGCAGTCTTATAAACACTTTGTCCACTTTCCCCAATGTGACGGAAATCGTAATTTTGATAGACGGGGAAGCAGATGTTGCAGCAGACCACTTCAATTTTGAAGGGGTTATCCGGGTTTAAGCTATTACCCCCTGATATCAGTAATGTCAACAACTTAAGGATCAAAGAGTAGATTTCAAGTTAAGTTTAGCATTTGCGATTGTGCTAAAGTTTCTGGGGAAGGAA
>WQTQ01000195.1 GCA_009786175.1 Bacillota bacterium
GTGAAATGGAAATTGAATAGGATACAGAAAAAAAGAAAGGCATAGCTGATTTTGGCTTTTGCTTTATTAACTAACCCGCTTGGATAACCAGGCGGGTTTTTGTACTCTAGGAAATTGCGCTTTATATGTAGTTGAGAGCGTCGTTTGCTTATGATATAGTTACTACTGTCGCAAGTAGTCAGATGAGCATTGATTATATTGTTTATAAACAAGGAGCGTTATAAACCATGAGATATACTGACGAGCATCTTGATGAAGCTATACAAAATAATATTTTTACAATAGAACAAGTGGAGCAATTCAGACAACATATACAGCGTTCTGACAAGCAAGTGACTAAGTTTCAGAAAGTGCTGTATTATATAGGGGCATTGTTGATTATTTCGGCGATGACATGGCTAATGTTAAATAGCTGGGACAGCTTCGGAGCAATTGGAGTGAGTATTATTTCTGCTGCCTACTTTGTGCTGTTTTTAATTGCCGGTTATTTTGTGTTGTTCAAAAAGAAGATGGAAATCGCGGGAGGGTTGTTGTTTACTGTGCCGATAGCCGTAACACCGCTTTTTATTTTTTCTGTGCTGGAGGCATTGGGTATTTGGCAAGAATGGGGGCATTTTAACGATTTTTTTGTATGGATACGTGGAAGATGGATCGTAATTGAAGTAGGTACAATTTTTGTTGCTTCCATTACTCTTATAAAAACTAAATTCCCGTTTCATGTCTTTCTAATTTCGGTGGCATTATGGTTTTTCTCAATGGATATAGTGGCGGTAATAAACAGCACAGTCTCATTAACATGGGAGCAACAACTTCTCATTACAAAAGTGTTTGGATTTTGTATGGTTGCTGTCGGATATTTTGCCGATTTGAAGTTCGAGAAAGATTACTCATTTTGGCTGTATCTTTTTGGTTCCATGACATTCTTAGCCGGTTTGTCAAATTTTAGTAATAATAATATTTTCGGGTTTTTACTGCTTGGTTTTGCGTCTGTTTTAATGATATTGTTTTCCCTGTTTATCAACAGAAATGTAATTTTGGTATTTGGGAGCATAGGACTAATACAACTTTTGAGCAGATTATCATGGGAGATTTTCCGACGTTCGGTTTTTTTCCCTTTTGCTCTTACAGCAATAGGAATATCGTTGATTTTAGCAGGGATATATCTCCAAAAAAATAGACATCGTATAGAGGAAAGTATCATAAGGAAACTGCCGCATTCTCTTATAAAATTAAGGCCGCGAAGAAAAACATCGTAACATAAAACCAAAACAAGCCCGACAGTAACATCGGGCTCGTTCCATATAAGTAATTATTTTGCTACAAATGATTTTGCAACTTCGGCAGCTGTGGCCGCGTCCGGGGCGTAAGCGTCTGCACCAATTTGGTCGCAGAATGCCTGGGTTACAGGTGCGCCGCCAACCATGACTTTTACATTTTCTCTAATTCCGGCAGCTTTTAAAGATTCCACCACTGTTTGCAATTGGTTCATTGTTGTGGTAAGCAAGGCAGATAGGCAAACCACTTGCGGGCTATGTTCTTTAACGGCTTCAACAATTTTTTCGTCAGAAGCATCTACACCCAGGTCTATTACAGCAAAACCGGCACCTTCAAGCATCATTTTTACAAGGTTTTTGCCAATATCATGCAAGTCGCCTTTAACTGTGCAAATAACTGCTTTGCCAATAGGCTCTACGCCTTCTTCAAGCAGTTTTGGCTTTAGCAGCTCGGTACCTTTGTTCAAAGCCCTTGCGGCTATCAAAACTTCCGGCACATATACTTCGTTGTTTTTAAATTTAGTTCCAATTACACTCATACCGGCCAACAGGCCATTGTCAAGGATTTCTTGTGCCGAAATGCCGCTGTCCATAGCTTCTTGCACCAGCTGTGCAACGTCTTTCGCTTTACCTGCCTGCAATGCGGCAGAAATGTTTTCTAACAAAGCCATAATATCCTCCTTGGATGCGTAGGTGGCAATTTCGCGCCTACCCTAATTTTAATCATGATAATTTTTTTGCTGCTACAACGTCTTACACTATCTTATCATGTTTTTGCACAATATTCTACACCCGTCCAATATTTTCTCTGCGGTACTGCCCCGGCGTAATACCCGTCTCTTTTTTGAAAATTTTTGTAAAGTAACTTTGGCTTTTAAAGCCTACCCGTTCGGGAATATCAACAATATTAATTGATGAATCACGCAGCAGCTTTTTGCTCTCTTCAATCCGTACAAATGTGATGTACCCAACCGGGGTTTGACCTGTTTCTTCTTTAAAGATACGGCAAAAATACTGCTGGCTGATAAATAAATGGCCGGCAATTTTTCGCAGTGTCAGCTTTGCAGCATAATTGCGTTTAATGTAGTCGATGGCTTTGTAAATAATATCCATGTGCTTCGCGCCGGAAAACTCAAATACATGTTCTGTAAACCGCCGTGTAACCATGTGCAGCCACAGTACAATATCTTCTACACAGGAAAAGCTGTCTATTTCCCGCAGGTATCCATAATTCAGCCCTAAAATTGCATTTATATCCGCGCCGCCTTTTAACGCCGCACGCGATAACAGTACAGTCAACTCTACCACGCGTGAACGTAAAACCTCAATATTACTTCCGTTATGTAGCAGCATTTGCCTAAGAATATCCCCCAGCACTACGTTGGCAGTGTGAATATCCCCTTTGCTAATTGCAAGCAAAAGCTCGTCTTCTTTTTCAATAGAGTAAGTGGATGAAAACATATCTGTTTGCACGGGCACGGCTTCCAACAATTCCGTCTGTAAAGAGAATGTAGAAACTACATAGTACAAATGCTCACCGACGGCGTGTGCCTGCTTTGGCGAGATGCAGGGCACCGAATACACGCCCTCCCGCAACAGGTCGATGTCTTCGGCAGAAAGTAAGGCATGGTCCCGCATATCAAAATTAATGTAATCGTCATGGTCTGTAAGGATAAACGGCCCGGCAAGTACACCCGCAAGCATTTTGCCTTTACCGTCCAACAACGGAGCGGCACAATATACCAACCCGGACGGCGCGAAAAAAATATACCGCCCGCCAAAACGGCGGGATTGGTAACATCCATACAAAAAAGCAATGCGGCAGCTTTCCGCGCAATCCAACTTTGCATACAACGTGTTAAGAAAATCTGCCCCTATGGCATGAACAGAAGATTCAAATAATATTTGTCCCGATACATCAAGAATTGTGATGCCAAGCCCGGCTGTAACGGATAAATTTTCGAAATGTTTGTACTTATCCACATTCATCCCTCTATTCTGCGGATATTGTATTATATTTATTAGGGAAAAGCCACTGAAAACACACACTGAAAACACAAAACTTGACAGATACCGGATATATTTGCTATTGTTAGCCTGTGATGATATAAACTAAAGGAGCCGATGATATTCGGCACATTTGATATTGGATTACATCAGCAATATAAATGTGTACGGGAAAGATAGATAAAACACAATTAAACAGAAAAATTTGCCGGTTAATGCGGCTTTGTTTCTGTGTAAATTACGTTTTATTCTATCATTCCGTATGCAACACCAATTTAGCTTGTTTACAGCTGCGGAATGATACCCGCAGCTTTTTTATTTTCATTTATACCATCACAAATATTTTTGAAGGAGTACACAAGCTAAACATGAAAGACCATTTATTAGATATTCGGGAATTAAACGCTCTTATTGGATTGTCAAGTCCAAATGGCAATAATTACAAAGAGCGCGAACACAAACAACAGCAAATGTTGGATTACTACATCGTTGTCAAATCTATTGTAAAAAAACTGTCAACAAAGCGGACTCTTTATTTATACGACTGTGGCTGCGGGCGAAGCTATTTGTCGTTTTACCTAAATTATTATCTGCAACATGACGGCTTTAACAACGTTGTATTTGTCGGCATAGACCATAACAAGGATTTAATTGAACGCTGCCGCATGGCTGCATCTGCAATAAAAATGAACAACATGGAGTTCTACAACTCCAACATCATCGACTTCAACTTCCCTTACCCACCGGACATTGTCTACAGCCTGCACGCCTGTGACACCGCAACCGATCAGATGATTTACAAGGGTATCATAAATAACACAAAATACATCCTGTCGGTTTCCTGCTGCCAACACACAATGCGTAAACAAATGAAAAAACACCCGCTGTCCATGGTAACACGCCACAAACCTTACAAAGAGCGGCTGGCAGACATGATCTCCGATTCGCTGCGGACTCTTATTTTAGAGGCACATGGCTACAAAGTTAGCGTATATGAATTTGTCGCCGCCACACATACCCCAAAAAATATTATGCTTAGGTGCGAAAAAGTGCAGAAAACTAACGAAAAATCCGATCTGGTAATGTATGAGTATAAGAAACTGGCGGAGTTGTTTAGTATGTATCCAGTGCTGTCCGGTTATTTATCCTAAAGTCAAATTTATGTCTGCGTACCCCCTGATATCAGGGGGTATTTTTGATAAATCACACAAGGGTAAATGATTGGTGTATATAATAATTGCGGAGAATCCAATCTCATGTTATAAACAATATATCCACATTTAACAATTTGTTGCATTACCTATACTTCCGCACAAACAATGCCGCACAAATTAAAGCCGTAAGTGGCATTGTAAGAAAAATTCCAAAACCGCCTATTATCGCTTGCAGCAGCTCCACCAAAACCAATTCCCTATTTAAAATCCATGTAAGAGAGCGAAAATGGGAGAAGAGGAATAAAACCAATGTAAGCGAACTTCCGATATAGGCCAACACCAGGGTATTAATACTTGACCCCATAATGTCTTTACCAATAGTTATGCCGGATGTAAAAATTTCTTTAAATGAAGATTGCGGCATTTGAGTTTTAAGCTCCCACAAAGCAGATGAGATAGACACGGCTATGTCCATGATCGCGCCCACCGCACCAATAATAATACCTGCAAATATAACGGCGTTAAGGTCTATGGGGTTTTCGTAAAAAAGGTTTAACAGCACCCTGGATTCTGTTTGCGTTATACCTGTAAGCTCCATTGACAAGCTCATAATCAACGTTAAAACCCCGGCGGCAAGTACGCCCCCCAAACAGCCTGCCACAGCAGCAATAGATTTCCTGTTTACCCCGTTTATAACAAAAATAGTAGTAACTATGGCATAAATGCAAATGATTACGGATGACACGTAAATATTTCTGCCGGACAGTACCGATGGTATAAATACAGCCATAACACCCATGCATGTAAGCACCAAAGACAACACAGAGTTAAAACCTTTGACCCTTCCAAACACCACAAGTAACAAAATAAACACTGCCCCCAAAACAGCTACATTATAAATGCGTACAAAATCTACAAAGTTCCAAATCCCTGTGGCAGGCAAGGACAGCATAACCCTATCACCTTCTTGCGCCACACGGCTGTACCGCTCAAAAAAACCTCCGCGGGTGTTTATAGAAAATGTGACTATTTTGCCCCTATATTCTCCACGGCTTGTTATACGGGCTTCAAAAAGAAATATTTGCCATTCCTCAAAAGCCGAATAATGATCGGTAACATCTAATAACCGCAGAATTCTTGCTTCATAAGTTTGCGCACCGTTTTCATATTCGTAAACTTCCCTACCTGCTGTGGCTATGCGGTTGCCAAAAAACAGGAACCCAACAGCAAAAATAAGAACCAAAGCATACGGTACACCCTTTACAACCCAGTCATTATAACTTATCATGTGGTGTTACCCCCATAAAATTACCGCGCCGTTGTACAAGTTTAAGACAATAACCGCCAAAAGCGCGCATATAAACAGTTTTTTTACAACAGATTCCGAAAATACACGGCTCAAATTAGCTCCAAAAAAACCGCCCAATGCCGCCGCCGCTACTACAAATGGCAAAAAACGCAAGTCGAAATAACTGTAACCGCCAACTGTTGTAAAGCCCATGGTAATAAGCCGCGAAGCATGAGAGAAAAAAATAATTACAATCGAGTACATGGTTGCGGTTTTTATAGGCAACCCAAAGAAAATCATAAGTATTGGCACGTTTATAGGCCCGCCGCCTATACCAAGGAACGCTGCAATTAAGCCAAGCCCCACCCCTATTACCGGCAAAATGGCCCCAGACTTAAGTTCGTACCGCAAATCACGCTTAGACGTTGCAAAAATAGAAACTGTCAGCACAATAACTGTTACAATAATCTGTACAAGCTGCACAGATTCATTATCCATTTCCCCAACAAGGTGTCTTAACAGCTCGTTACCCAAGAAGCCGCCTACAACCGCACCGCTTGAAATAAGCACAGCCATGCCCGGTTTTATCGCAAGGCCGTCTTTCATCTTCTTGGCTGTAGAAACAATTGCCATTGTTAAAATGGCCATACTGGAAAAAAACGATATGTTCATAACATTATGATACCCAATTGCGTCAAAAATCGGGCGTATAAACACGCCGCCCCCAAGGCCGACTATGGCACCCAACACGCATGCCAAAAAAATTACTACTGCATAAACTACCCCGATAATCATTACTTTATGTCCTCCGTTTTTGTCAAAATCTTTGGATTAGTAAACCATATGACTGAAATAAAGTCAAATTTATCAAAATTTATCAATGACATATTTGCCCAAATATTGAAATTTATGTATAATATATTTGATCGCGATACATTAAGGAGGTTTGATATGCCTACATCAGATACAAGCAGCTTATTTCAGAAGGTACGCAGACGCATGGTATGGGAATACGAGCGAAGACACGAACTGGGTTTAATCGAGGTTGAAGAGCATTCATATGCGCCGCAAGAAACTCCTTCCCTTGACAAACGTACACTAACACGCAATAATAACCGCCGGCATACACCCCGAACCGGAACCATTAATGAGTACATGAACGCACAATTAAATGTTAATGAAGTGCTTATGGTACCACGCCAATACGCACAAGAAGAACTATGCCGTCAAGCAATATCAGCAATGAAAAACAATGCAAGCACATGCGAAATACACCGTCTAATTGTAGAAGGCTTGGCAATAACTCAGCTTAACGAAAGCGATTACATTGACATTCCGCTTTTCGCCTTTGAGCCGCTGCTTTTTCACACATTGGCAAAACTTAAGGCCAGGGATGGTAATTTGCCCGCTGCTATTGAAATACTTACAAATGTGTTGGCCAATATAGAAAAATTTCCGCCGGACGACAAAACCAGAGAAAAACAAATTGCGCCGATGTTACTTTCTTTGGCCCGGTTTCAGCTGCAATTGTGTGATTACACCGGCGCACTGGCAACCTGCGAAATCGGTTTTGACGTAGCTGTAAAACGCAACTATGGGCAATATTGCCCGGAATTTATCCACACTAAAATTATGACTCTTCTTGCCATGGGCGAAAAAAAACTGTGCGAACCTTTGCTTACCAAAGCCTATGCAGGATATGTGGCACTAAATAATGCAGAAGCAGCAAATGATATCCTTACTATTTCGCGCGAGCATTTTGGCACAGATATACAAACCCATGGAATAGACACGCTGCTTAAAACTATGCGCTTTGCACCGCCAACCAAACACAACCACGCTCCTATGCAATTCACAAATTTAGGAGATATTTTGCGTGCATTTCATGAAGAATCCGGGGTTTCCCGTAAAAACTTGTGTAATGGGCTTTGTCATGTATCTATGTTTTCTAAACTGGAAACTAACAGTATAAAGCACCCAAACATATTCCTAATAGAAGCCATAACGCAGCGCATGGGCAAAGATATTGACATGTACTACGAACTTCACGCAACAATTCAGGAATACGATATGTGGCAATTACGTGACAAAATTGAGGTGTTAGCCAGGGCCCGTAAATACACACAACTTGAAGAACCTTTAAAAGAACTTGAAGATATGGAAGCACGACACCGCAACGAGTATCGTACGATAAAACAGTTTATTGTGTGCATGAGGGCAACAATGCGCGGCGAAACCATTAAGAAGGATGATATTTTCCTAAATATGCTGCAAGAAGCCATGGAGTTTACCATCCCAAACTTCAACCTGCAGAATATAAAAAATTGCCCCCTGACCGTTCAGGAGGCAATAATAATTAATCAGATGGCAATGTATTATGAAACTATAAAAGATGAATTGCAAGCCATACGGATATATGAAGATTTACTGCATAATATCGGAATTCGATGGCTTGACAGCACTCTTAAATCACGTATGTATACCAACGTATCATTCAATTATTCATCTTGCTTAGGGCGCATGGGACAAAGAAGAAATGCCCTGGCCATTATCGAAAAAGCATTAGAATATGGGGTAATGCATAGTAATTTAAGAAGCTCATTTGACTTGTTTTTTAACAAAGGATACAACTTGTTTAAGCTTGTTGGTAAAGAAGAAAGCCTTCCGTGGATTATACTATCTTACTATGGAGACAGTATATTTGAAAACCATGGTACAGCTAAGGGTCTAGAAATAGTAAGGGAATTTGTTAAAGATGTTTTTGATATATCCCTTTATTAATCTATATCCAGGGGCTGCCCGGGCTTTATGTCCGACGGAACTATTACAGTATAGCCGTAATCCCCAGGAGGTACATCTTCGTCACAAGCTTTTACAGGCATAAACGTTGTAAGACCTACAAGAGTGCAAACAAGAATTGCCGCCAACATTTTTTTTGATTTCTTCATTAACTTTTACTTCTCCCTTCATTAGTTAACTGTACCGGTTACATTTTAGCAATAGTGCATACCCCTATCGCGCAATGATTTAAAAGAGATATGCACTATTGCTGAGGAAATGCTTTGACAGGTAGAGTTGTCTTTGATTCGCTACAGGAATATATTACCACGAATCTAAATTGGTGTCACGCCAAATGGAGAACATTTTTTTGTTCTCCATTTGGCGTGAATCCGTAAATATAAAAACCCGGTGCATTATACACCGGGCTTTTACACATTTATTAATTTGTTAATTTGCCACTAATTCGATTGTCAACAGAGCAGTCACACCACCACGGGTTACTTCTAAAGAAACGGTTCGTGACTGGATAATTGTCGCATTGCCTGCAACACCTATAACCAGACCTTCTACCGGACCGGTTGGGGTCCAAAGGTTGTCGCGCACTTGCAACACAAGCTCGGGTGCGGCATCAAGAAGATTTAGAGTAATCGCACCTTCAGCTGTGCCGCTTACAAATACGCTTACGTGGCGGTTTGTATTGCTTACGGTTACGTTATTTGCAGCAAGATAAAATGTTGGCAATATCGGGTTACATACTTCACAGTCACCATACTCACAGCATGGCGGCTCCGGTTGGCATACTTCGCAGCCTTCATCTTCGCAATATATACAGTCAAATACAGGCGGCTCTTCGTAGTTTGCGTTTACAAGCAATACTTCATGTTCTGTGCCGCAGACTGTAATTGTTAAAGTAATTGTTCGCCATGCCGGGTTTTTAACCACATCAATTATGTGGAAGTACTCGATAAAACCTTCACCGGCTACCCACAAACGGTTAATGCGTACAAAATCCATCGCATCGTCGCCGTTTTGGCCTATGGCTGTAACTGTTTCTGCTACGGTAAACGGAAGGCGGGTGCTTCTGCCGTCAAACTGTGTCCACATGCGGATTGTTCCGGCTGCTGCCAAACTTGCGTTTGGTCTGCTTGGGGTACCGCCCGGGCCATTATTGAAAATGTCGAAACTAAATTCCGGGCATTCGCTGCATTCCCGGCACTCGCCGCAATCCGGGCAGTATTCGCATCCAGCTGCATAATTTGCATTGTGCAGCAATACTTCCACTGTTTGGTCAAACACGGTAATTACAAAGTCGATAAACTTCCACTGTGCGTTTTTGTCTGCATCAATAAAATTAATGTAGCGTCCGCGCTCAACACCTTGACCCGGGCCGGGGCTGTGTACGGTGATTAGGTCCATCGCGCATTCGCCGCTGCTTTGGATAGTTGCCGTAATGGTTGCTCCCGATTCGTAAGGTATAAACGAGTTTACTCCGTCAAGTTGTGTCCACATACGTATTGTACCTGCGTTTGCAAGGCCTGCATTTGGCCTGGACGGGCTGCCCTCCGGGCCGTTGTTGAAAATATCCCATGAGAAGACAGGCTGGCCGATTTCATCGCCTTTGTAAACATTAACAAACTCCCATGTGTTGGTTACAAAAAACTCACCAAAATCTACAACAAATACACGAACTTCGCCTTGGATAAGAACATCATCAACTTCAAGACGCCACGTTGTTCCTTCACCTGTAAGTGCGCCGCGCTTAATGCGCCCGCCGCCTGCAAGACCTTGAACAATAATATCTTCGGCAACAAGCCCTGTTACAGGACGGTTGAATACAAATTCAAGTGCTGTTGTATTGCGTTGGCCAGGTACGCCGCCAATCTGCTCTACCGTGAAGGAGACTTCACCTAAATGCCCGTTGATTACCAGTGGCTTGGAGTGAATTGTGGTTGTAAATTGACCAAAATTATTTGTTGCAGACGCTGTAATTGTAAATTTATAAACGTTCGTTGCAGACAAGCCTGTTACTGTGTAGCGCAGGTTGTCTGTCTCTACGTTGAACTGGCGTACAAGCACGCCATTCTTGTAAAGCCTGTAGCTTTCTGCATTAATGATTGGAACCCATGTTAGGTCGATAGAGCCGCCAACCAGTGTTCCGCTCATTTGTGCAGGTTCACGCTGGCTAAAACACTCTGTAAAGTAACCTACGTTGTAACGTGTCCAGTTCATTAGGTTGTTTGTCATCGGATGCGGACGCCCTGTCATTCCGTCTGTCGCTGATTGCTCACCGTTTGCGAAAATGAAAATGTGTCCGCGGTCAGAGAATGATACAAGCTCTTCGCGGCTGTCGCCCATCAAGTCTGCCGGAATCCACCGAAGCGGTGCCCAGTCTGTCATTTCAGGTACACCAAACAGTGGGTTAAAGTATCCGTCAAAGAATGTTGCGGGCAGAAGATCAATACCATCGCTCGTCGTTCCTCCGCCGCCCCTATAGTGCAGCATATGATAATTTCGGTTAAAACCGAATGCCATTGTAGAGAATGTTCCTGTCCAATTTTGAACGGCTAAAGTTGTGGTCATCCAACCGTTGAAATTGCTTTCTTCAACAAATACTGTGTTTCCGTGTGGGTCGGTGTAGAAAATCCCATCGTGCCCAACCGGGAAATCTCCGCGATGACGGCGGTCAAGGCCAAATACCATCAAGCCGTCTGCGTCAGTTCTTAGTCGCCCGGGGTTACCGGACTGCGTTTCTGTTGCACAGAAATTTGACCAAAGGATGTTTCCGTAACGGTCTGTTGCCAAAACACCCATGTTGTCATTATCAATGCCCCAGATGATGTCATACTGTCCACGGTCCAGAAGGTCTGCTACCCAAATGGAGTCCATGTGGTTGGCTGCCCATACAGGTGCGCCCGGATCCCATGTGTTGGCGGCGGCATTTGTTCTGATTATTTCGCCATTTGCATCCCTGAACGGATTTGCCGCTGTTCCTGATAAATGCCATAGCGGTATGCCTGTTTCCGGGTTTAGTACGTTAAAATTATTTACAATCCAGTCACGTTGGTCGCCTTGGTCGCGGAATAGAGGCACTGCCAATGGGAAGTGCGGCGAGCCATCGCCAAAGCCTGCACCCTGACCCGGGAATTGCCACATAAAACGCATAACGAACTCGCCGTCACGATTAATCATTTCCCAGGCAGTTGTGTGATTGTAGCGTGCAGACATGATAACGTGCTGGCGGATACCGCGGCCATCAAGGTCTGCCAAAGTAATATGGTCGTGCAATTGATTAATGTTTGTGATTGGTTCACCGTTTGGCTGCGTCATATCTGCAAACGGCATATACATAGGCCTGCCATTTACGTCAAGTGCGATTTCACCCGTTCTGCCATCAAGAATGTAGAACACATCCCCTGCAACTTGATAAAAACGGTTGACATAGTTAGTTGGCATGATGAACTCAGGGTTGGCAAGGGTTGCCGCCGGTACGGAATTTATCCAAGGAGGTGCCTCCGGTACATAGTTCCCCGGATTTGCCACAAGGATAACGTTGTTGAATCCATCACCGGTTACATCGGCGATTTGCGCAGGTTCGTCGGCACCGGTACTAATTTCTCTTGAATGTCCGGTAAAGCCTGTCATACCGGTATCAGCAGAGTTTTGCCATAACAAATTGCCTTCGATATCAAACGCACTTACAGAAAATACAACACGTGAGTTTGTACCGTCGCCTACCGTACCTGCAGGTACCCAGTTTGGATGCCCCGCCGCCCAGTTACGGCCGCCCATTGGCAATGTGTTGATTAACAGAATATCCATACGTCCGTCACCGGTTAAGTCACCCAATCGGATGCGGTTACTAAAACCTGCTACAGAAGCTGTCTCAAACTCACTAATCATGGTAAACGCTACGTCATCTTTACCCGGTGCAAGTTGGATGAACGCTTCACGTGTGCGCGGGGATACGGCTGTCGGTGCTTCTGCCGGACCTTGGAAAGCACGTACCGCATAGTAGTAAAACGGCCCGACAACAGTGTTATCTACAAAAATGAAGCCATCTGTTACAGTTGCAATTCTTGCAAGACTGTTTGCCGCGTCTGCTGCATGACGGCGATAAATAAAGAAACCGTCTGCCTGCATTCCATTCCAGGTAATTGTAACCGAGTCTGATGTTACAGGACTATAGATTACGTTTTGCGGCATTCCAAAAGGCGGAAGGCCTCTTGGCGGAGTTCTGGTCCATTCGTCATAAACGCGGACATTTACGTTGTCGATATACGTTGTCCAAGCTGCCCCGCCTTGATTACGCGAGAAAAATTGAATACCTGTAATTTGGTTTGCTTGATAGTCTTCATCTGCCATTGCAACATTTGTACGGTTAAAGATAACCGTATCATCCATCGTAACAAACGAAAAGTCCATTGTACGCGCCGCAAAGTCAAAGTCCAAGTTTACTCTAAGCCATTGGTTTACATCTGCTGTGATAAAGTTTTCTGCCGGAAGCCTTCCTGCATCAACCAACGCGTCAACCGCAACATTTTGAGTTGTGCCTACAACGAAGTGTAACCCGGCATCTACGCCGCGGCCTTCCGGGATGGTTAAAAAGCTAATGTAGTTGAGTGAGTTAAAGTGGTTGATACTTTGAATTGCAAGCTGTCCATAAGAACCTGTTGCAACACCGGGACGCCAGTCGAAAGAAATATGCGCTTCGCCCGATGTATGAATCGGTTCGTTAAAGTTTATACGCCCCTGTCTGTCTACATTCGCTGCCGAGTGCGGAGTAAAGCGTCCCATAAACCGGCTTCCCGGGTCGCTGTTATCTCCATGTCCGGACGGAACAATAGCTTGCAGAAGCGTATTTCCGCGGTTATTGGCAGAAGGTACACGGGTTCCGCCTGCAAAAGTCCACTGCAATTGACGGATTGTATTATGCTCAAAATCTTCCCACCATTCCAGGATTGGGGTGCGGGCTTCCGTTACTTTTGTAATTGTAAAACCGTTAATATGGCGGTTATCACCTGTTGCTTGTATAACTATACTTCCATCTGTAACCTCTACGCCGTATACGAAAATAAGCTGCGGCGCAGCGGCAACTCCAACATTAGGAATACCCGGAACTGTCTGCCCATTTACAATAACAGACCCGCCGTTTGTGTTATCAGTATTTGCCGAGCCTGTTCCGATAACAATGTCATAGATTCCGTTGGGTACATCAATTCGGAAAGTGAACAACGTACGCCATCCGTTACCGATTTGTGTCGGCCATGTGATAACTTCTCCGTTCGGGTCAGTCCCTGTCTGCACAGCGTTTCCGCGGTCGCGGGAGTTTCCGGCTGTGGCAGGACTTGTGATACCAAAAGGCAAGCCTTCTGCTGTTGTTCCATTCGGGAAGAACGGCGGGTTTGCTGAAAGCGGAACGCCTCCACTGGTACCGTTGTTAGAAATTATAGGAACCCAGCCATCCGGTACGGCACCAACATTAGATTGCTGTACAAAACTAAACCGCCATGCTGTTCCGGGTGGAACATTTATTGCTTCAAAGAAAGCATGCGCCGTAATAGCTTCCGTAACAACTGTAGCTGCATTAACTGCTGTTCCCTCACCATTTAACTCTGTAAACCAGCCACGGAATAAGTGATTTTCCGGTACAGGCGGGTTTGCAGGCATATTTGCCGCACCAATCGCTGTTCCGCTTACAATCGCCACTCTATGGTGTTCTTCGCCGTCTACCATAAATGTAACATAGTATGCTCCGCTAAATGTCGGATAAATGTTGATATTTTCCCACACTGCTAAAGTTGGACGTAATGGATTACCGTCGGCATCAACCCAGCCTGTGAATACATAATCCGCAAGGTATGGATCCGGCGGGAATTCAATTGTATGCAAACCACGCCCGCGTACAACAGGTATTACTTGATAAGGTGTAAAGTTTGGATAAACACCTGTCATAAATGTTGCGTTAACTGTTGCACGTGCTGTCTCCGGTGCGTTAACCGTACGGAATTCATGTACTGTACCCGCAACACTGTTCATGTGCATACGAAGTGTATTGTAGTAAATACCAAAGTCCATGTCCCGTCCTACGTAGTATGATGGATATGTGGGTTGATTATAAACTGTGTTTTGACGTGCCATTTCAACACGATAACGGCGATCTGTCATGTGTGAAGCAAGTCTGTGATGTGATTGCTCTGCGCTAAAGAAAATACGCAGCTCTTGATTTTCACCTGTTCCGCTGTGTAAAAGCAAGTTTTCACGATGGTCGCCCAGGATGTCGCCGACAAGTGCAGGCTGGCCTTTTGTTCCGCCATGTGTACGTGTACCGCTTGTACTCATTACGTTAACCCAACCGTTATGGTCGGCATTCATGCGTTGTAGCGAAACGTTTGTTGTTCCGCTTGTCACTTGACGGGAAAGATCTGCTGTAAATTGAATGCTAAAGTTGTTTGGCATTGCTGTATGCGCCGTATGCGAAGGTGTCCAGCCGTCAAATTGGCGGAATCCGCCTGCAGGGCCAATTAAGCTGCCCGGTACGCCTTGCATTGGTGTGTTAAAGCGTCCGCCTGCCCCGCCGCCGGAACCATGGAGTACCCAGCCCGGGTCATTTGTGAAGTCGCCAACCATACCGCGTCCAACGTCACCACCGCCACCCAAGTGCCATGCTGCACCGCCTGCCGTCGCACGTTGCTGAACATACATAACTTCACCGGTTGCAATGTTTTGCAACACCCAGTCAAGTCTTCCGCCTTCAAGCACCTGGAAGATTGCCGGATCGGTTTGGCTTGGGTGGAAGAATGCCGCATGCATTGCGTCACCGTGTCCAAATTTTTCAAGACCGCCCGTACCATGACGCCACGTGTCATCAATGCGGGGGTCCGTTCCCGCGCCTTCTGTCCCTGCAAGCATATGGAAGTGTCCCGACCAACGGACAGAACCCATGCCTTGCAGCGATTGAGGTACGTCTAAACTGTACGCTCTGACATATGGTGAACCTGCAGGTCTTGGCGCATTGTACGCCGCAGACCCGATAATAATTGTATCAAAACCGGATGTCAGGCCTTCGGATGTGCGGTCTACATCCCAAACAGACATAGAGTGCTGCCCTTGAATTGTAGATGTCTGCACATTAAGAGGACCATATGTGTTATAGCCGTCGCGGACACCGGCAAGGTTGGTGCGCGCCGGGTCAAATGCAGGTTCCCAACGCCCGGGGGCACCGTGACGGTTTTCTTGTGTACTGCGTACAAAGTAGTTACCCGAACGCTGTGCGTTAAACGGGTTGGGCAACACTTCAAAACCTGTATCATGGATAACTGTTGCAACAAGGTTGTCATTGCTATCTAAATGGAAGCCCGTTACGGTTCCGCGGGAATAGTAACCGCGAATTTGCACTTTACTTGGCCTTTCGCCATGGCCGTGCAAGTATCCAACCGCGCCAAGGAAGCGATGTGAACGGTTCCAAGGTTCGGGTTGTGTAAATGTCCAGTCGTTCCAGCGGATGGATTGTCCGCCGTACTCGTCAATTTGAATTGGGTTTAGAACAGATGAAATTTCTGCCCCTGTTTCACCGCAGAACGCTGTCATATACATTGGCGCGTCCATTACGTGACCGAATTGGATAAACCCACGGTCGTTCGTATAATTTTGACCGCGGCGCAAAAAGCTGAACTGGAACATTTGCCATGTAAGATCTGTTGCCATTTCACGTGTGATTGTCATACGGCGGAAAGCAACAGGGCACTTTGGCAAGTTGTTCAAACGTTCGAAACGCTCCGGTGACCATCCCGGTGCTTGGAAGTTTGTACGGTCGCCTCCGCCGCCGTTTTGTGGATGCATGGTGCGCCCGGCTTCAAAGGTTGCCATCGCGCCGTCAACTGCCGCAACATTGCCTGTTATCGGACATTCATGTCCTTCTGCAAACATGCCAAGCATAACTTGAGGAGGTGAAACCCACCAGCCGATGTGTACACCGGGAAGTGCATATTGGTCTTCATCAGGAAGCCAGGTTAACGGAACTTCACCTGTTACATTGCCCCAATATGGCGCACGGATAACATCCTCGTGAGAGTTCCAGCCCAAGAAGAAATCAACTACGGATTGGAAGAACTCACCCTGTTCGATACGCGCCTCTGCTGCCGCACGCTGCGCAGGTGTTGCTGCGTCCCATACTGCAGGTGTGATGTTGCCGCCACCGGTGGTTACATCCGGGTTGTTACCGCGAATTGCCCTTTCGGCTGCATTCCAATCTAACCTGTCCCATTGACGGAAATCGCTGTTATGGTTAATACCGCGCGCCAATGTTTCGGGAGAAAGTGTAATGTAGTTGCCAAGAGCGTCCCGTGTACCCGGCGCAGATTGCACCATTAGAACATATCGCCCGTCACCGCGGAAGTTATAAAACATTGGCTGACCGTAGTGCTGCCCCGCACGAACGTTAATGCCCATGTTTATTTCCCACAGAACAGTTCCGTCACGGCGAACCGCCTGGTAAATTACCGGTGCAAATGTACCGGATTGGATAACGTCAAAATTTTGGTTTTGCCACTTAATTACGAAGCCAAGTTCACCGCTTCCGTCAAAGTCGCCAACCATAATTTCGTCTGCAATGTAGTTAATTGTCGTTGTGCTGCCCCGCAAGTTGTTCGCTGGCTGGACAGTTGCCGCCGGACGTGTTAGCGGAATACCAAAAAAGTAACCGCCCGGCTGCCCGGGTGTGCCGGCTGCACGAGCCGCCACAAAAGGACGCTCTGCTACCGTGCGGCTGATGTATGTTCCGTCCGGGGCAACCGTAACAATAATGTACTCGTTGGCTGCAGAGCCGTCCGGATCATGAAAGTCTGTACTTCTTACGATTAGCTCGTTGCTAATTCGTAAGCCATCCCGATAGATATGGAAGTTGTTACCGCGAAGGCCGGAACCTGCTCTGCCGGTCATCCCTTGGCCATAATTTACATAGCTTGTCATTTCTTGAGGAAAATACCGCCAAGATAGGAACACGCCGTTGGATACTTCCGCAATCAGCGGTGCCCTGTCCATAACTGCACCATACAACTCAAACCTGGCAATTGGTAAATTAAGTATTTCTGTGGGCCATGATAAAGGAGCCGCTTCTTCTATTGCCGGAGTCTCTGCCGTTTCTGCGGCATAAAGTGGTACGCCGGTAAATAGAACCGAGAATGCCATCAGAAACGAAAGCATTAATGCCAATACTTTTCCTGTTTTTCTATTCACATAATACACCCTTTCTTATTTTTGTTTGCGCTTATATTCCCACAAACAGCTATGGCTCTTTCATTTTGCTTGCCTCCCATCTTCCCCACTTTTCTTCTGTAAATTTGCCCATATTTACTAACTGTATCAAAAAAACTATAATAAAAACTACCAACTATGTAAACAGCCATTTTACAAAAAAACAAAAAACAACTAAAAAATCGAAAAAGTTCACAAGATAGTGAAAGCAAATGACAAGATATGAACATAGTACAAAAAACCCGCCTGGTTATCCAAGCGGGTT
Organism: Bacillota bacterium; assembly: GCA_009786175.1. The sequence goes on from WQTQ01000195.1 coordinate 18,022, forward strand.
AGTTAATAAAGCAAAAGCCAAAATCAGCTATGCCTTTCTTTTTTTCTGTATCCTATTCAATTTCCATTT
>WQTQ01000196.1 GCA_009786175.1 Bacillota bacterium
TTTGACGCGGAAGGCGTAGCTACACAAAATAAAGCTATTATCGAAAACGGCGTGTTAAAAACACTGCTGTACAATACAAAATCTGCCGAAAAAGACGGCGTAAAGTCTACAGGCAACGCGTCTAAGGCAGGCTTTGGCGGCGCGATTGGTACCGGCACAACAAACTACTACCTTGTACCCGGTGAAAAGTCTTACGATGAACTGGTACAAGGCCTGGAAAAAGGCGTAATTATCACAGAAATGGCAGGCCTTCACTCCGGTGTTAACGCCGTTAGCGGCGACTTTTCCGTTTCCGCGGAAGGCTACTTTGTAGAAAACGGCAAAATCGTTAAACCTGTGGAGCAAATTACGGTGGCAGGTAATTTTTACGAGTTGCTAAAAAACATCGAAACCGTAGGTTCTGACCTGCGCTTCCATTCCCTTGGTAGCGGCGGCATAGGAATGCCATCTGTTTTAGTAAACGGCTTAAGCATTGCGGGGTTGTAGAATATGGCGACAATTAAATACAAATCACCTATCGGTGACATTTTCCTTTCTGCCCGGGATGGGTACGTAACGGAACTGTACTTTTATGGCGGCATAACTACGCCCCCCACCCTAAAGGAAGACACTCCAAGCCCCGTAGACGCTAAAATTTTTGAATCGTTAACAAAAGAATTGGACGCCTATTTCGCGGGAACATTGCGGGAGTTTACCGTTCCGCTAAAGCCTGTGGGCACACCATTCCGCATGAAAGTATGGGAAGCATTGCAGACTATTCCTTATGGCGAAACAATCAGTTACAAAGAGCTTGCGAAACGGATTGGCAACCCAAAAGCAATACGGGCCGTAGGCGGCGCGAACCATCACAACCCCATTAGCATAATTATCCCTTGTCACAGGGTTATTGGCGCAAGCGGTAAGCTGGTGGGCTACGGCGGCGGGCTTAATGTTAAAGAATTTTTGCTGGAACTAGAGAAGAATACGTAAACAATACCCCCTGATATCATTATGGTGAATGTGATATCAGGGGGTAGTTTTTAATGAAACTTCTACAAATTATACAATGCAGTGTATTTATCCTTCAAATATTGTGCAAAATATTCGCCGTCAAGCTGTTCGCCAAAGTTTAATTCCATCAACTCGTTTGGTGTATATACAGACCCGTGGCAGTGAATTTTATCTGTCAGCCATGCAGTAATTTTTGAAAAATCGCCTTTTACAATTAATGCATCTACATCCATGTCTTTGCGCATGTAGTGCAATAGTTGCGCCGCATAGGCAGACCCAAGGGCATAGGTTGGGAAATACCCAAACGCCCCCATAGACCAGTGAATATCCTGCAAAACGCCGTCTGCTTCTGTTGGGGAACTAACACCCAAGTATTCACGGTATTTTTGGTCCCATACGGTTGGAAGATCGTCTACACTTACTTCCCCGGTGAAAATCATTTTTTCAATTTCATAACGAATTATAATGTGTAAGCTGTATGTCAGCTCGTCTGCTTCTACACGGATAAGTGACGGTTTGGATTCGTTAACCGCTTCATAGAACATTTCCGGTGTAATTTTAGCGAATTCCGCAGGCAGAACGGCCTTTAAATCTTCGGCGATGTATTCCCAATATGCAAGACTGCGGCCAATAATATTTTCGTAAAAACGGCTTTGGCTTTCGTGTATCCCCATGGATGTGCCATGTCCCAAAATTGTACCTGCAACATCGTCGCTTACATTTTGCTCGTAAATGGCGTGACCGCATTCATGTAAAATACTGTACAAAGAAGACAGAAAATCGTGTTCATCGTAGCGGGTGGTGATACGCACGTCTGTTTTGTCCGGCCCGTTGCAGAACGGATGTGCCGCTTCACCAATGTAGCCGCGATTTAGGTCATATCCAATTTTTTCTGCCAACATTGTGGATAATTTACGCTGAATATCGATGTCAACTTTTTCTTTTTTAAAGTCTGTTTCAATTTTTTTGCCGCTTGCGGCAATTTGCTTGATTAGCGGCACAACAACCGCTTTAAGCTTACCAAAGAAATCGTCATATTTTTGTACGGTCATACCTTTTTCATAATCGTCCAGAAAGACATCATAAGGCACACCGCCTTCGGGAATTTCATCTGCCCGCAGCTCCAATATCTCCTTTTTTAGGACAATAAGCCGCTTCAAGTAAGGAGCAAACATTTGAAAGTTATTTTCCTTACGGGATTTTGCCCAAACATCCCCTGCTTCGGCCCGTAAAGCGGCAAGTTCCCGCACTTTTTCCGGCGGAATTTTTGTGCCTTCATCATAAGCTTGTTTGCATTCCCGGTACATGGCTTGCATAGGCTTATCTAAACTTTGCAAATGCGGTTGGAGGGCTTCCAGGTACTCTTTCATGGTGTCTGATGTGTACATTTTAAACAGTTCAAGGCCAAAAAAACCCGCCCGTTTCGCACGCATAGCTATTCCGCCTTTTGGTGCGACAGTTTCCGAATCGAAGCCGACTACACTCATGGCCTGCCTGAACATGGAGATTCTCTCCAAGTACTCTTTAAAATCTACTACTAATTTGTCTAATTGCATTTCATTCATCTCCTATTCTTGTAATCACAACTTACTCTGCAAATAATTTCCGCACCTCCTCTTCTGACAGTAAATTAATGAAACTGCCGCCTTCGGTAATTACGGAGTCGATAAGCCCCCGTTTTTTCTCTTGCAGGCTCATTATTTTTTCTTCGATAGAGTCTTTCGCAACAAGGTTGAACACCTGTACGGATTTTTTTTGCCCGTAGCGGTGAGCGCGGTCAGAGGCTTGGTCCATTACGGAAGGGTTCCACCACGGGTCGTAGTGGATAACTACGTCTGCACCTGTAAGGTTTAAACCCGCACCGCCTGCTTTTAACGAGATAAGGAACACTTCCCGTTCGCCTGCGTTAAAACGCTCTGTCATTTCCATACGCTCTTTCGACTTTATTGCACCGTCCAAGTAAAAATATTCGGCGGTTTTGCCGCTTGGCACGGTTATTGGCGAATTATCCAAGGTTTCTTTAATAAGCCCAAGCATACTTGTAAACTGCGAGAACAACAACACCCTATGGCCGGATTCCAATGCCAGTTGTATTGTTTCTATTGCCAGGTTAAGTTTACCGCTGCCGCCGCCATAGTTTTCCAAAAACAATCCCGGGTGGCAGCAAATTTGACGTAAACGGGTAAGTTGGGCAAGAATGCGCATACGGTTATCCGCAAAGGCATTTTGGGCAATAATGTCGTCGAAAGCACCGATGGTTTCCAACAAAGTGGCCTGATAAATCTTTTTTTGTTCCGGCAGTAATTCTGCAGGCAGAATAGTCTCTGTTTTTTCCGGCAATTCCTTGAGTACGCTTTCTTTCACGCGACGTAACACAAACGGTGCAATTTGACGGCGTAATTTGGCGGCAATAGCCGCATCGTCAAACTTGACAATAGGAATCTCGTACTGGGTGCCAAACTTATGGGCAGTGTATAAGTAGCCGGGCATGATAAAGTCAAAGATAGACCATAATTCCGATAATGTATTTTCTATTGGCGTACCCGTTAAGGCAAACCGAACCCTGCCTTTAAGTTCTTTTAAGCTTTTTGCCGCCTGGGTGCCGGGGTTTTTTATGTTTTGTGCCTCGTCGGCGATAATGTATGCAAAATCTAATTCTTTGTAATATTCAATGTCGCGTTTTAACATATCGTATGTTGTAATGAGAACGTCAACATCCGGGTTTTTTAGCAAATCCCGACGTTTGTCCGGCATACCGGAAATAACTTGGGTTTTAAGTTTTGGTGCAAAGCGGGAAATTTCGTTTTCCCAATTAAACAACAGGGATGTAGGGCAAACCACAATAGAAGTTTGCTTCACTTTTCTGTCACTTGCCAGTACAGATATTACCTGTAAAGTCTTACCCAACCCCATGTCATCTGCAAGAATGCCGCCAAAACCATAGTGAGCCAGTGTTTTCAGCCAATTAAAGCCTGCTTTTTGATATTCTCGAAGTACGGAATTTAAGCCATGAGGTAACTTGAAATTCAGATACTCACTGTCGTGGAAATTTGTAAGCAGTGCATCAAGGTTTTGGTCGCGCTTTAATGCGTGGGTATTTGCTAAAGCTTCCGAACGGGTTAATTCGTCAACATACAATGCGCGATAGGCGGGAATCGCAAGCGTTTTGCCCCTTATCTCTTTTTTTGTAACATCCAGTGCATCTAAAAACCCGGCGGCGGCAGAAACAGATTCATCCTCCAGTGAAAGGAACCGCCCGTCTTTTAAACGATAAAACTTTTTGCGCGCGCGGTAAGCTTCCAGTGCCTCCAAAAGTTCGCCAATGTCGTATCCGGAATCTTCCAGTGAGACTTTTAACAAGTCTCCGGATAGGCGCAAGCCAATTGTTGGGGACCCTGCGCGTATGGTTTTCTTTTGTAAATTTTCACTTACAAAAATTTCTGCGTTTTTGCGCAGGCTTTCTATTCCGGAAACCCCGGAGTCATTAGCATTGTGCAAAAAAGAATGGACAAAGTCGTCACCGCTTAACCTATATGCGTTATTTTTTTTGTCTTCATAAAAGCCAAGAGACAATAACTGACGGCGTATGGCATACTCGGCTACAATGTCGCGGCTTATTTGTAAACCTGAAAAAACTTTATCTTCAAGGGCGTTAAGGATAACACTGTCATAATGGAATTCTACCCGCCCGGTAACATCTTTTTTCTCACTGTCAAAATACATTTTTGTTATTAGCGGCGAAACATCACCAACCGGCGCGTCTCCGGCAATTGAAGCGATAATACCCATGCGTTTAAGCTGCGGAAGAATTATCGTTAAAAATTTCCTCTGATCGTTGCCGGACATAAGAATTTCCCGGTTTGGGGTACCTTCCACTGCTTTTAATAAAGAGCTTAAAATGCGCCCGTCCACTCTTGTTAAACGATACAAGCCGCCATCTGCCAATACGTAATAACTGGACTTACCGCGGATTATGCGATATTCAAAAGCATCTGCCTGTATTACCGTACCGGCAGCCAAATGACGCACATTTAAAGAAAAATGCGGCATATCGTCAAGTAATTTTATTTTATCGCCAAACTCCGCCTCGCACTCTAATGTTTGACCTGCGAACATGTCAAAAAATTCGTCAATATTTCGTTGTGTAAGGTGCAGCTCGCGGCTTACGGTTAGGGGCGGGTGAGTTAGCTGAAACTGGCGGCTCATGCGTTTGCTTACTTCGGAATACATGTCATCTTCGCGGGTTATAAAGCCTAGCAGCTTTTGAGACGCTTCATCGAACATGCTTGGACTGTGAACTAAAGTCAGGCCTTGGCCGTATGTTACCTTTTCGCTCGTTTTACAACTGTTGACAAAAGCAGAAATACTTTTGATAACGTAGGAACGCCCGCGTCCGATTGTAAATGTCAAGTAAATGCCGCGACGGGTACAATGTACCGTGGGCATTAATTTAACAAGTGCCGCGCCTGTTGCTGCGGTAGGTACCGCCATAGCCTCATCTATACCGTTAAAAATAATTTCTTCCAGTTTGTTAGTTAGTTCATGAGCATGCTGGCGCATTTTTCCTGCAGAAAACATACGGGCATGGCCTTCCGCATGGGCAAACAAAACAGCCACAACATGTTTGCACGCACCGCGCCAAATACTGTGGCTTTCACAAGAACACACGTAACTAACTAAAGCGTCTTTTGTGTCCAGCTTTAATGTAACTTCGTAATTTTTATAATTTCCTTCAATTGTGGCGCGTACGGTCGTTTCACCGGAGTCTTCTACGGCGTTGTATGAAAGCAGCTTGCCGTCATGATAATAACGCAGGCCACGTTCATATACATCTTGATTTGAGCTTAAACTCAAAATCATGCCTTTTGTAATAGCATTTTTTGATACAGCCATCTGGTAACCCCCGAAATGGAAAATAGGCTATAGCCTCAAAACTTAAATTAGTAAAGCAACATTTTTTGAAACATTCCAATTATTATACATTAACTATCATTCTATCACAAATATTAAAAAAGAAAATAGGCAATATGGTATAATTTTTATTGACAAAACTGAATTGAATTTATTACAAAATCACTACAATCTGATAAAATTATGTCATTTATCATATGCTCTCGTCAAGCATTTGTCTATTTTTCAACATTATGGTATTGTAGGTATGCAAAAGGGGCGATTTATTATGAGTGGATTTTGCGGGTTTGCCGGATGCAAACTAAGTAATGCCGAATCAATTATTACAGCAATGCTGGATACAATAGCCCATCGCGGGCAAAATATTGAAACTTACAGTAATGAAAAAGTTACGCTTGGCTTAAGAAGCGAAGATGAACATCAATGTAATTTAACACTTGTATTTGACGGAGAAATCTATAATAAACCGGACTTATGTGCCCGGCTTGAAGAAAAAGGGTATATTTTTAACACTTCATCATATGCGGAAGTAATTTTACGCTTGTATGAAGAATACGGCACAGAAATGCTGCAGCATTTGCGCGGTATTTTTTCGTTTGCCTTATACGATGCCGGTGCAGACAAGTTTTTTTGCGCCCGGGACACATTTGGCGTTAAACCTTTCTACTACACACGTGTAGAAAGCGGGTTTATTTTTGGTTCCGAAATAAAGTCATTCTTCCCTCACCCTAATTTTGAGCCTATTGTAAACACGGAAGCCTTGGGGCAATATTTGACATTTCAATATTCTGTGTTAAACGAAACATTTTTTAAAGGTGTATATAAGTTACCGGCCGGGCATTATCTTATTTGGGAAAATGAAACCATACAAATTACACGATACAACCGTCATTTGTTTGCACCGGTGGATACCGGCATGGACATTGCTGTAGAAAATATCGACAACGCAGTACAAGATACCGTAGCAAGACAAATGTTTTCCCCGGGTGGAAATGATGAAATAGGATCGTTTTTATCCGGCGGCGTGGATTCTGGCTATGTATCGGCTGTATTTAGCGAAAATGGCGGCAACCGGACATTTACCGTTGGCTTCGATTATGACAATTATAATGAAATTGAATACGCAAAAACCTTGTCTGACCAGCTTGGTCTTGAAAATGTCTCCAAAATAATTTCCACAGACGAATATTGGGAAAGCCTATCCAAAATCCAATACTACATGGACGAGCCTTTGGCAGACCCAGCATCCGTGGCGTTTTATTTTGCTTGCCGAGAGGCTTCTAAGCATGTAAAAATCGCGTTTTCCGGTGAAGGTGCAGACGAATTTTTTGGCGGGTACAATATTTATAAAGAACCGCTTAGTCTACAGCATTATACAAGGCTGCCATTATCGTTTCGGAGATGGATTGCAAGTGTGGTAAAAAAACTGCCAAGCAAAATTAAAGGACGGAATTTTTTAATCCGTGGGGCAAAAGCTGTGGAAGAACGGTTTATCGGCAACGCGTACATTTTTTCGCAGGAAGAACGGGACAGGCTTCTTAAGTTTAAGCCGGAACAAAGCCCAATGGATATTACGCGCCCATATTATGACCGGGTAAAACACGAAGATGACATAACAAAAATGCAGTTTTTGGACATTCACCTGTGGCTGACTGACGATATTTTGCTTCAGGCAGACAAAATGAGCGCGGTACACGGGTTAAAATTGCGCGTGCCGCTGATGGACCGCGAAGTATTTAACGCAGCGTTACGGCTGCCTGTGAAGTATAGGGTTACAAAAAAAGAAACGAAAGTTGCCTTTAGAAAAGCTGCTGCCAAACATTTACCGCCGGAAACGGCTTGGCGGAAGAAGCTGGGCTTCCCCGTCCCAATTCGAATTTGGCTGCGGGAAGAGAAATACTACAACATTGTCAAATCCCATTTTACAGGCGATGCAGCGGAAAAATATTTCCATATTGACGGGCTAATGAGCTTGTTGGACGAGCATTATAAAGGCAAGCAGGATAACAGCCGTAAAATTTGGACGGTTTACGTGTTTTTATTGTGGCATGAAGAGTTTATACGAGGAGGCACATCATGATTTGTGAAAGTTTTTCCCCAACCGATACAGAAAACCTGGGGTTTATACTGGGTCAGGAAGCTAAAAAAGGCGATATTTTTTGCCTTAGCGGTAACCTGGGTGCAGGTAAAACCGTGTTTACACAGGGTTTTGCACAAGGGCTGGGGTACACAGGCCGCGTAACAAGCCCCACATTTACCGTTGTAAATGAATACGTAGGCGGACGTCTTCCTATTTATCACTTTGATTTGTACCGCTTGGAAGGCGGCGAAGATGACATGGAAAGCATTGGCTATGAAGATTATTTCTACGGCAACGGCGTAACCCTGGTGGAATGGGCAGAGCTTGCCGAGGCCGTAATCCCGGACAATGCCATTTGGATAATAATTGCCGGGGATTTACACAAAGATGCGGAGTATAGAAAAATTGTAATAGGTGAACCAGATGAAGATACTTGCAATTGACACTTCCGGGCAGGAAGCCGGAGCCGCCATTATTGATGATTACATAATCATTGGCGAAATTTTATTAAATGCCCGCACAGGTGAAAAGTCTTGGACTCATTCCGAAATATTAATGCCGGGCATAGACCAGCTTTTTAGTTTAACGGGTATTAATATGGAGCAAATTGATTATGTTGCCTACACATCCGGGCCCGGGTCATTTACCGGTCTTAGAATTGGCGCGTCTACGGCATTGGGGCTTGCCAAGGGGCTTAACATACCAACAATCCCGGTTCCTACACTGTGTTCGCTGGCATACAATATGCTAGGCACGGGAAATGACGGGCTGGTTATCCCCATGATGGACGCACGGCGGGGGCAAGTGTATTCCGCCGTATACAGGCAAGGCGAAGGCGGCACACTAACACGTACTACAGATTACATGGCCTTGCCTGTCGATGAGTTGCTTGCGCAAATTCAACTGGTAAGGAAATCCGACCAGTTGAAAAATGTTATTTTCCTGGGCGACGGTGCGCAAGCTTATAATGAAACAATAAAAACCGCCCTGCCCTACGCTATTTTTGCCCCACCCAACAATAACCGCCAGCGGGCTTCTTCTGCGGCAGTGTGGGCATTGGAGCAAATAAAAGCCGGATACACACAAAGCAACACGGTAGATATTTTGTATGTCCGTGCGCCGCAAGCAGTGCAAGATCTGAAAAATAAGGCGGCGAAAAATTCATGATTACAATTATTCCTTCCGCCCCGGAACACGCGAAAGACATCCACGCCATAGAACTGGAATCTTTTGCAGACCCTTGGTCCGTATCGTCAATAGAGTATGAAATAGGCCAAAAGCATTCCGTTTGTCTTGCGGCAGTAAACGAAAGTGGAATCGTTGTAGGCCATGTGTCCATGCGGCATATTATTAATGAAGGGCACATTAGCAACATTGCCATATTAAAAGCATACCGCCGACAAGGTATAGGCGCACTGCTTTTGGATGCGTTGGTTAATGAAGCCATAAAACGCGAAATGATTGGCCTTACCCTGGAAGTGCGGGTAAGCAACCACTCCGCCATAGCCTTGTACGAAAAGTATGGTTTTATCGTAGAAGGTTACAGGAAAAATTATTATTCATCCCCGTCAGAAGATGCTGCAATTATGTGGAAAAAATTATCCCCGCAAGGGTGCGAATACGAGGTGCAAACATGGCATTAAAAGAGTTGAGCTGGAAAGAGTTAAAATATTTTTGCAAAGCAAAAAACATAGATATTGTTCCAAACCCGTCAAACGAGTTAATAGGCCAGCAACGGGCGGCGGAAGCACTGTCATTCGGGCTTCAAATGAAGGAGAAAGGCTACAATATTTACGTTTGCGGCTCTGCCGGTACGGGGCGTACAACTTTCGCAATGGAATACGCAAAAAAATTGGCGGCGACAGAGCCTGTTCCGCCGGATTTATGCTATGTTTACAACTTCGAAAACCCAAAATGTCCGAAGCTGCTGCGCCTGCCTGCCGGTATGGGCAAACGCCTGAAAAAAGACATGGCAGAGTTAGTTGACCGCCTGTCCGCGGAAATTCCAAAAGTCTTTGCGGACAGGGATTACGAGCAAAAAAAGAATAGTATCGTAAGAATCTTAAAATCCAAACAAGAAGAAATTATTAAGGATATGACAGAAGAAGCCCGGAAAAGCGACTTTGAGGTTAAAAACTCTAATTCGGGTTTGTTTTTCTTACCAATTATTAACGGCGAAGTTATTAACGAAGAGCAATTCGACTCTTTAACCCAAGAGCAGCGGGATACAATTACCAAAAAATCGGAGTCCATACAGCAGCGGGCATCGGACGCCCTACGCGAAATGAAAGAATATGAAAAAGTTACAAGAAAAAACGTAGAAGATTTGGACTACTCCCTTGGGCTGTTAACGGTTGGGCACCATATGACTGATATTTTAGAAGAATTTTCTGTAGAGCCGGAATTGCTAAAGTATCTTAAAGCCGTAAAAGAGGATATTTTAGAAAATTTGACGGATTTTCTATCCGGCGATTCCGACGAAGAAGAAGCAATGCAGGCCTTAATGCCATGGCAGGCAAAAAGGAGTAATGAAGATACATTGTCTAAGTATAAAATTAACTTGCTTACAGACAATAGTGTATTGGACGGCGCACCTGTTGTAATCGATTACAATCCCAGTTACTCAAACTTAATTGGCGAAATTGAATATGATAATGAGTTCGGTAACTTTTCTACAGATTTTATGAAAATTAAGCCCGGCTTATTGCATAAAGCAAATGGCGGATACTTGATTTTGCAAGCTCAAGACGTTTTGGGAGGCCATCATTCCTGGGAAATTTTGCGCCGCAGCCTTATAACCGGGCAAATTTTAACGGAGTCTTTGCGGGAGTTTAACACGGGCATTGCCGTAAGCGGCATTAAACCCGAGCCAATACCCCTGGATGTAAAAATAATCATAATCGGCGGCGGTTTTTACTACGAAATACTTTACACTTATGACGATTACTTCGAAAAATTGTTTAAAATCCGCGCGGACTTCGACTATGAAATGAAGCTGAATGATGCAAACATGACAGAAATTGCCCGTTTTATGGGGCATCACTCTGCCCTGCCCCTGGACAGCAGCGCCGTTGGCAGACTAATTGAGCATTCCGTACGTTTGGCAGAACGGCAAGACAGACTATCTACAAAGTTCTGCCGCATAAAAGAAATATTGGACGAAGCGGTAGTGTGGGCAAAAATGGACGGCGCGGAAAAAATAACGGACAAATATGTGCAAAAAGCAATTTCCAAACGCGAACTCCGCCTAAATATGTATGAAGAAAAGTTGTCTGAAATGATTGAAGACGATGTAATAATGATTTCTACCGAAGGGGCGAAAGTTGGGCAAATTAACGGCCTGGCCGTGCTTGACACAGGTGACTATGCTTTCGGCAAACCATCCCGCATTACGGCTACAACTTACATGGGCAACGCGGGCATTGTAAATATCGAAAAAGAATCGGACATGTCCGGGTCCATTCATGACAAGGGCGTGCAAGTTATTACAGGATACTTGGGGCATATGTACGCCCAAACATTTCCTATTTCATTATCGTGCCGCATTTGCTTCGAGCAAAATTACAGCGGCATAGACGGGGACAGCGCGTCATCTACGGAATTATTCGCCATATTGTCATCTTTATCCGGGGTACCTATACGCCAGGATATTGCCGTAACGGGCAGCATTAACCAGTATGGCGAAATTCAGCCCATTGGCGGTGCCACATACAAAGTGGAAGGCTTTTTTGACCTGTGCAAAAGCCGCGGGCTGACAGGCAGCCAAGGTGTGATTATCCCCACTCGCAATGTACGGGATTTGGTTCTTAAAGATGAAGTTGTGGAAGCTGTAAAAAAAGGGCAGTTTCATATTTATCCAATTTCCCACGTAGATGAAGGAATTGAGATTTTAATGGACACCCCCGCAGGCAAGCCCCCCTACCCTTTTAATACAATTCACGGGAAGGTGTACCGTAAACTGCGGTCGTACCACAAGAAAAACCATAAGGGTGACTAATAATGAGAAAAATTTTTGCCGTTTCCGTTGTATTTATGGCCCTGTCTGTTGCGGTAATAATAATTTTTACAAGGCAGGAGCCGATATACGAAGTATTTTACGCCGCCGTATGCACCGAATACACACCACATGTTCCGGTGGCGGTTAAACAGGCATACGCCGACGAAAACACGGAAATGTATATCCCCGCGCCGCCTCCCGTTATGCTTAAATACATTCCTCAAGAGTTAACATACGAGGCCAAACTTAAGGCCTTAATTTCCTATGCCCAAAACAGGTACCGGTTGGCCGAAACACCGGGCGCGAATATACACTCCGGCAGGCACAACGCCGCGGATATTCAAGCTTTGGCAACGGCTATACAAAGCGCGCAGGAAGTTTTGGAAAATACACCTTTATCAGACACGGAAGCAGTGGAGGCGATTGAAGTTTTGAGTTCAGCGACAGACAATTTTATGTACGCCGTAGTAGACCCTCGGGGTAACTACAGGCCATTTATGCACACAATAGCCCAAGGGGAAAATTACCCCGTAAAGCGTCACCTGCGCGCCGCGTGGGTTGCCACCGTGCTTAACATAGACTGGCCGTCTGTAGAAGCCCGTGGCACCACCCCAGCACATGTGGACTTGCAAAAATATGAGTTGCGCCAACGCTTTGACGAAATAGCGGAACTTGGCTTTAACGCCGTGGTATTTCAAATAAGCCCTACAGGGGACGCGTTTTTTAGGTCGCAAATTTCCCCTTGGTCCGCATGGCTTACAGGGGAAACAAATTTTACCGGCCACTTGCTGGACTCTAGCGGTGCCGAATTTGACCCATTGGAATACGCCATAAACCTTGCCAGGGTCCGCAACATAGAGTTTCACGCCTGGTTTAACCCCTACCGCATCACCCACACACTAGAGCAGTACACAGGCAGGATAATTTTATCCTCTACCGGGCAATACGTAACAAGCCTGGCACAAATTAGGCAGGAATGGTCCCAAATACCGGGCACAGCGTTTTATTTGTTTGGCGATTATGTAAAACTTGGCGAAAACAGATATGTAGTTGACCCTGCCGCCCCGGGCGTAAGGGACTGGATTGTGCGCCGCGTGATGGAAGTTGTGGAGAACTACGATATAGACGCGGTGCATTTTGACGATTATTTTTACCCGTCGGGCTTTCAAATTACAGACACATTTGCCCGTTACAATACACCGGAGCATAACTTGATTTCCGGCCAAGCTTTCCCCAATACCACCCTGGGGCAAGCCAATTGGCGCAGAGAAAATACAGAAATGATGATACGTGATGTTGGCACCGCGGTTAGAGAAACCGCGCCCTGGGTTAAGTTTGGCATAAGCCCCGGCGGCGTATGGAAGTCTGCAGCTGAAGGCAATACGGGTCTTGACGGCGGCGGATACAACGCGGGCACGGGTTCGGCTTCCACCACTACATGGTCAAATTATCATTCTTCTTTCGCGGATACCCGCCGCTGGGTAATTGAAAACCTAATCGACTACTTAACGCCGCAAATTTATTGGGATTGGGACCACAACAGTGCCCCATTTGGCGTTATTGCCGAGTGGTGGGGGCGGTTGTTCCACGACTTTGGTCCAAACGGTACCTTGCGAAACTCCCGTGGCCAATACACCCATGCCCAACTGTTCATAGGCCTGGGCCTGTACCGCATGGACAACCTTTACCGTACACAGGCGGTTAGCATACCAAATAAATGGCGCAACTCCCCGGGCTTCGAAAATGAGGGAATGCGCACATTTTTACGGCAAGAAGCCTACAGCATAGGCAACCCAAACATCAGCGGAACAATGACCTTTACGCAAAACCATATGCGCCCCGGCAGGGGCAACGGTATGCGCGAAACTATGGAAACCCTGCGGGCAACCATGTGGCGGTACCCTGCCCTTGTTCCGGTAATGCCGCATCTTGGCGGCACTGCGCCGTCCGCGCCAGCAAATGTAGTGATTAGCGGCAACACAATTTCCTGGAATAACACAGAAGAAAGCACCTGTCAAATGGTTGCGCCCCGGTATTTTGTCATTTATCGATCTGACAATGAGCGGATTAATATAAACAACCCGGCAAATATTGCGGCCATTGTACCCGCTGTGCCCGGGCAGGTTAGTTACACATGGGAACTGCCGGAAGGCGCGGAAAATTACTACTATGTAATAACCGCCGTAAACCGCCTGCATGATGAAAGCCCGCCGGGTAAATAGTCCATTCTATCGTGTGTACAAATGAACCTGCGATAAATCAAATTTACACTTTTTAAAATTTAGACGATAATATTGAAAAATTCCAGGGGCATTAATAACAAACGCTTTTTCAGTATAGCTCGTCACAGGCTGCGGAAACTCATTTTGTTCATCAAGCAAAACCCATGGGCCTTTTTTTGACGACGCACCAAAAAACTTCCAACGATTTGGGACTTGAAGCTGAAAACACGTAACAAAACTGTACATTGCAATTTGGGCAGGTTCATATAGCTTAAATACAACATTGCAGCTGTTTTCATTAATCCCAAAACGGGCATAATTTTTATAATGACCGTTGAGCAAATTATCTATTTTATCACTTTTCCCGCCGTAAAATGGATTTCCCTGCAAGTCTGTCACTTCGCTTACTCGCAGTTTATTATCAATACGGGTCAAATTCTTTGTAGCTGGGTCGAATATTGGACGCTTATTTGTACCATGAAGTATTGCCAGCCTAAAATCTATGATTCTTTTTACTTTTTCTATCGCTTCGGCATCAGGGTTGCTGAAATTGATACATGTATTCGCATCTAATATCGACAAACTGCATGTATTGCGGTACGTTTCCCCAAGGATTTTTTTTGTATAGCCCGGTGCGCAAAAAGGATTACAGTCGGTGCAATCCTTTATTTTGCTTAGCATGAAGCCTTGTAAATTTTCTTTTATAATAAAGTCGTCGTACTGGAATAATTCTACAAAACTCACACCTACAGACCATCTGTTTTCATGAGATGTTTCATTGTTTACTAACCCGTCTACTTTATCGCCTCCCAGCCAAATAAGGCCGATGCTCTTACCTTTTACCTTCATAGTCCAGGTATTTGTCGAACGCCACGGACATAAAATTTTTTTTGACTTGCAATAGTCCAAAAACGCAAGCACGTCTTGTTGCATTTCGCTACTCAAACGCGAGACGATAAATTCCTCCAAAGCCGGCCTGATTCGCCTTTGCTCTTGAGATAAGGTTTCTGCCATGTAGATGTTCCTCCTCCTAATATGAAAGTTCTTTTTCAACCCAACCTTTAATGGCATAGGTTTTTTCATTGGTTAAATCCGTTAAGGGTACCCAAAAATTATTGTTTGAACAAACGAAAACCGAACACTTCAAATATTCTGCTCCGTCAATTATAAACTTATATCCCGTATTGTTCAACGGATGTATCGTAGGCGTATGGATACATCCGCTCCCGATTTTGATTACTTTCAACAAGTCTTGCGGAAATTTTTCGATAACTTCCGGGTATTCACTTGCGTTTTTCGCGTCAATCTTAATTCCGCAGCTGTTGGGCGTTATTCCAATTATCCAACTTGCGTGTGAAACACTTTTGGGCTTGCGTTTATAGTTGTACAAAAAATACGTACCTATAGAACTGTTTCTTCCGGTGAATGTATCGCAAATAAAACCGGCATCTATTAAACGTAAATGCAAACTTAGCACTAATTCCCGTGTTCCAACCGGAAACGGTTTGGAAATATCCTTTATTAAAGAAATATGCTCCGCCACTTCACCGCACAACGCTTTGTGGTCACACCGCAGAAAAATCGTATCCATTAAGGTAATACAGGCGGCGGCTCCCGGCTTGAATCTTTTTTTGTTTGCTTCCAGTTGCGCGTTTGCCATTGCCTTTAACCCAATTAACATTACAGGGTTGTCCGGGTATGTTATTTCCAATATGTTGGTGTAAGTTAAATTTGGCTTTTCCGTATCCAAGTCTATACCAAAAATTTCGATACCGCACTCGGATAGATGCCGCAGGTACACAGTTACTTTCGAGACACGTGTTTTCTTGGAAACGCTAAGCAGTTCACTGCCGTTTATTATCAGCGCGTCATTATTATTGTTTGGTTCCCCATGAAGCCCTATATTCATTAACGTCATTGCCATATCTCTTAGAAACGGGTAATCCATGGTAAAATTTATGCCGCCCCACACTCTGTTAGCGTTTAGTTTTGGCTTATCGTGCAAACTCGCAACGGCGATTACATAATCAAAGAACTGGCATAGAAAATCCTTGAACGCAAGAACACCGCTGCGGATAGTTTCCTCATCGGCAATGCTTTTGAATATGGGGCTGATTGGGTAATTTGCAGGTATATCCTGCAACACATCTTTTAATGATTGTGCAAAATCTTTCAGCGGCTTTTGCATAAATGTCATCCTTTCCGCGTTTTACCTCCCTGCTTATGTCTAGAGTTTACCACAAAAACCTGACTACGTAGTGTCATACTAAGAATGGTGTGTTAGAATGTAGCAAATACTACTAAATTTGTACGATTCGAGACATAAAAAGGAGAGAGTCCCATGCCTAAACTACGGAAAATGCTTAACGATGTAAACGCCGGCTACATACAATCGTTTATGCGGCTGATTGAAACCCAAAGTAAGGAAACCATAGCGAAATGGTGCGTAAACTACGCGGAAGAAAATATTTTGCCACTATGGGTAAAAGATTTCCCCGAAGACCTGCGTCCCGGTAACGCGTTAGTGGCTGCCGGTGACTTCCTAAGCGGTGAAGCAAAACTGGCAGACGCAAAAAAGCAAATTAACGGGTGCAGAGCCGCCGCCCGTGAGTCAGAAGGCAGCCACATTGCCCAAGGTGCGGCGCGTACAATTGATGTAGCGGCAAGTACAATTCACAACCCGGCAGGTTCGATTGCAATCGCGTTTTATGGAGGGTTAACTTTGGCCTATAGTAAAAAAGGGCTGGATGCCCCCTGGGAAGAGTTAGAGCAAACAGCAATAGAAGAATGCGTAAAAATGCGGGAATCTTTTGCAAAAATTATGGTTGCGGACGAACCTAACTCGGCTAAAATTGATTGGGGTTGTTAGGAGTAGATTGTATAATTTCAGTTGGTCCCAAAATTGGACAAGGGCGTGTTCCCACTAGCGAAAGCACATCTTTGCGGTTGATATTTCCGCACATTTTTCATGTTCTTCTCCTTGCGTACTTCTAGTACGCGACGTCGAAAACATTCAAATCTGCAAAAAATCAAACTCGCAAATCTGCACATTCTTATAGTAGGAACACGCCCAACTGAAAATTTTGCACAACGTAGGAGGTCAAAAAAATGGTGAAATTACAAGGTGAAAAAATATATCTTGCCACAATGGAGCGGGAGCATTGCAAAAAAATATGGGAAGAGACAGAGTATGATTTTACGCAGCCTACCGAGCGGTTTATTGTTGGGCAATCTTCTGCAAACGCGGACAAATGGTTTGACGACATACAAAAAGCCCAGGGTGAGCAGCATGTCCGGTTGGGGATTTTCCTAACCGACGGAACCATAATTGGCGACATTGCTTTGCAAGACATAAACTGGAAAAACCGTTCTTGCACCTTGGGATACGGGCTTACAAAATTAGAGTACCGTGGCAAAGGATATACAACAGATGCGGTAAAAACTATCCTGCAATATGCGTTCTGCCATCTTGGACTGGGACGGGTTTCCGCCGCCACACAGGAGCGCAACATAGGTTCGCAACGGGTACTTGAAAAATGCGGATTCACCCTGGAGGGCCGTGAGCGCAAAGCGGAATATTTACACGGCAAGCGGTACGACAGGCTTATGTATGGCTTGCTTGCAGAGGAGTTTGTGCCGTACGAACAAGGGACGCATTCATGATTAGAATTGTTGAGCCTCATGGTGTGCTTTTGGAACAAGCGGAAGCGTTGGCTAAACGTGTATTTCCAAACCAGGATTTTGGAGAGCATACATGCTTTTGGGCGTACGCTCGGCAAGATGACCCCGCTGTAAGAGACGCGCAGCGGCAGTTTGGGGTTGAAGAATTTTTACACTTTAGTGTTGCAGTTACAGAGTTTGAAGAGGTTGTGGGAGTATGCGGGCTTTATACCACGCCTGATACACAACACGATTCCGTTTGGCTAAATTGGCTTTGTGTGGACCCAAACTACAG
>WQTQ01000197.1 GCA_009786175.1 Bacillota bacterium
GCTCCTGGGCATATTTATCTTTATAAGCGCGGGTGTAGTTCAATGGTAGAACACAAGCCTTCCAAGCTTGTTGCGTGGGTTCGATTCCCATCACCCGCTTTTTTGCCAAAAATAACGTGCGCGAATGGCTCAGTGGTAGAGCATCGCCTTGCCAAGGCGAGGGTCGCGAGTTCGAATCTCGTTTCGCGCTTGATATTTCAGTAAGGAGGCTATCCGACAGGTTAGTCTCCTTTTTCGATTACACTAACGTATAGTGAAAGTGAGTGCTGAATTTTGGAAAATTACCGTTATCTGATAACTGCACACAACGATAATCTTGCTGCAACCAAAGCCGGACGTCCGCGTTTTTTTGTGCGCACATATGGCTGCCAAATGAACAGCCGGGATTCCGAAAAGCTGGCGGGCCTGCTCTCTCAGCTAGGTTATGACGCCGCCGCAAGCCAAGAGGATGCAGATTTGGTGCTGTACAACACTTGCTGCGTACGGGAAAGCGCAGAGGACAGAATTTTTGGTAATTTGGGCCGTTTAAAGCGCGCGAAAGTGGATAAACCCGGGCTAATTGTCGGGGTTTGCGGCTGCATGACCCAGCAGCCGGAAGTGGCAGAAAAAATAAAAAAAAGTCACAGATATATCAACCTAGTTTTTGGCACGTCCAACCGTCACTGCTTGCCGGAATTTCTTTGGCGTGTAATTAAAACAGGCAAACAGGTAATTGACATAACCGAAGACGACGGCCTGCCGGAACTTACCGATATTCCCGTTACAAGCCGCGAATATCCCCACAAAGCGGGTGTTAACATAATGTACGGCTGCGACAATTTCTGCTCTTATTGCATTGTGCCGTACGTACGCGGACGGGAAAAAAGCCGCCCTATGGAAGATATTTTGCAAGAGGTACAACAACTTGCCGACGACGGTGTAAAAGAAATAATGCTCCTTGGACAGAATGTTAATTCTTATAATGGAAATGCCACTTTTGCGGAATTGCTCCGCCAAGTTAGTGGCATAAAAGGCATAGCGCGTGTACGCTTCATGACCTCCCACCCAAAAGATTTTTCCAACGAGTTAATACAAGCCGTGGCAGAACTGCAAAATGTATGCAAATCCGTTCATTTGCCGGTTCAGTCGGGCAGTACGCGCATTTTACAGGATATGAACCGCAAGTATACTCAAGAAGAATACCTTAGCCTTATCGAACGGCTGCGGGCTGCTGTACCCGGTATAGCCATTTCCACGGACATTATCGTGGGTTATCCGGGTGAAACAGAAGAAGATTTTGAAGCCACATTGGAGGTTGTACGCCGCGTACGTTTTGCAACAGCATTTACGTTCATTTATTCAAAGCGCAGCGGTACACCTGCAGCAGAACGAACAGATCTTATCCCCCCCAAAGTAGCCTCGGAGCGGTATGACAGGCTGGTTGCGGAAGTTTCCCCTATCCTGCTGGAAATTAACCGGGCAAAAATTGGGCAGGTGTTTGATACAATGGTTGAAGAAATTACAGGCAGCGATTACAAAGGCCGTACAGATGACCATTCTCTTGTGCATTTCACATCTAAGGAACCCTTACAGCAAGGCGATATTGTACCTGTGCAAATTACCGGCGCGAGAACCTTCTATTTGACCGGGGAAAAAGGAGTTTTATAATGTCCAAACCATTCAAGTACACCCCAATGATGGAGCAATACCTGTCAATTAAAGCACAGCATAAAAATGATATTCTCATGTTCCGCATGGGGGATTTTTTCGAGATATTTTTTGAGGACGCGAAGATTGCCGCAAAAGAGTTAAACATTGCCCTGACAGGCAGGGATTGCGGTATGGCAGAGCGCGCGCCAATGTGCGGCGTACCTGCCCACGCCGCAGATGGGTACATTGCAAAGCTGGTGGCAAAAGGGCATCGTGTTGCCTTGTGCGAGCAAGTTGAAGACCCAAAACAGGCAAAAGGGCTTGTAGCCCGTGAAGTAGTGCGTGTTTACACCCCCGGTACAATGACAGACGGGGATTATTTAGATGCAAACAAACACAATTACATCGTTGCGATACATAGCGATAAATTACAGCTTGGCCTGGCGGTAGCAGACATTACAACGGGGCTTTTCATGGCAACTTCCATGCCTGCCGGGGAAGAGCAAAAGCTACTGGATGAAGCCGTCCGTCTTGCCCCGGCAGAATTGCTTCTGCCCGAAGGTTTTAGTTTAACCCGCGTTGTGGAAAGCGTAGTAGGTGTAAAAGCCACACCGGTACCTGTTTGGACTTTTCTACCGAAAAACGCTTACAAATGCCTTACAAGCCATTTTGGTACATTAAACCTGGAAGGCTTTGGCCTTAGAGAAGGCGCGGCGGAAGTATCTGCCGCAGGTGCGCTGTTGTCATACCTAATGGAAACCCAGCGCAAGTCCATTTCGCAAATTACATCTTTGCGCAGGTATTCCCAGCAATCCCATATGATGTTGGACGGCGCAAGCCGCCGTAATTTAGAACTAACATCTTCTGCAAGAGAGCGAACAAAAAAAGGTTCGCTTTTATGGGTGCTGGACCGTACAAAAACCTCTATGGGGGCAAGATTGCTGCGGGAATGGGTAGAATGCCCGCTTGCCATCCGGGAAGCAATATGCAAACGGTTGGACGCCGTAGCCGAGTGGGTACAAATGCCCATCGAACGGGCAGAACTGCGTGAGCATCTTAACAGCATACACGATTTGGAACGGGTAGTGTCACGGCTTATGACACGCTCTGCCAGCGCGCGGGATTTAGTCACTTTACGTACATCCCTTGAAACGCTCCCATATGTAGAAGCACTTCTTAAAAATGTAGATGCACTTGCCAATGCGGAAATCCGCAACACATACGACGATCTATCCGATATTTATGCCGCCATAAACAGTGCAATTATTGACACGCCGCCGGTATCCGTAAAGGAAGGCGGGATGATAAAGCAAGGATACAATAGCGAGCTTGACAAGCTTTTACACATAAAAAATAACGCCCAAGGCTACCTTGCCGAACTGGAAGCCAGGGAAAAGCAGGAAACAGGCATAGTTAACCTAAAGGTACGGTACAACCGCGTCTTTGGCTACTATATTGAAGTAACTGCTTCTCACCTGTCCAAAGTGCCGGAACGTTATATCCGCAAGCAAACACTGGCCAACTGCGAACGTTTTTTCACCGAGGAACTTAAGTCCTTGGAGGAAACCATTTTGGGTGCGGAAGAAAAAATTTTCAGCCTGGAATTTGAACTTTTTGACACGCTACGCCGTTCAATTGTAGAGCAGGTTGCCCGGATACAATTTACAGCCCATGCTTTGTCAACTTTAGACGCGCTGCAATCTTTGGCAGACGTGGCCGACAGAAACCGCTATGTAAAACCGGAAATAAATGAAGGAACTCGCATATTTATAAAAGAGGGGCGTCACCCGGTGGTGGAAAGCCTGATTGGCCATACATTTATACCTAACGATACAGAAATGGATTCCGCTTCCGCAACGGGGCGGCTGGCGGTTATTACGGGGCCAAACATGGCAGGTAAATCTACCTACATGCGTCAGGTTGCATTAATTGTGCTAATGGCGCAAATAGGTTCGTTCGTACCGGCAAGTGCAGCCGAAATTGGCATTGTAGACCGTATTTTTACCCGGGTTGGCGCGTCCGATGACCTTGCTACAGGCCAGAGCACATTTATGGTGGAAATGACAGAAGTGGCAAATATTTTAAACAACGCCACCCCAAACAGCCTTGTTTTACTGGACGAAATTGGCCGCGGAACAAGTACGTTCGATGGGCTTTCTATTGCCTGGGCGGTATTGGAATACATTGCGGACACAAGAAAAATTGGTGCGAAAACTCTGTTCGCCACCCACTACCACGAACTTTCGCAGCTTGAAGGGAAAATTGACGGCGTAGCAAACTACTGCTTCACCGCAAAAGAAGAGGGCAAAGACATCGTCTTTTTGCGCAAATTAATCCACGGGGCAGCAGGACAAAGCTATGGCGTCCATGTTGCAAAGCTTGCGGGGCTTCCATCTGCTGTCCTTAAACGGGCAACAGGGCTGTTAAACGCGCTTAACACAACGGATATAACAAGAAATGTATCCGCCGACTTATCAACCATTTCCGAAATAGCCACCATAGAAAGCCCAGAATCCGAAGCCGGACGCAAGCTTGTGGAAGCACTTTCTGCCCTGGAAATTGAAAAAATGACACCTATCGAAGCTTTACTGGCACTGGAGAAATTAAAGGAGTTTGTGAGCATGTTATGAACAAAAAAATAATTGTGCAAAAATTTGGCGGCAGCTCTGTAGCCAATGCGGAACGTATAATGAATGTAGCCCGCCGTATAGTCAAAACTTACGAAGGGGGCAACAGTGTTGTTGTGGTGCTTTCTGCCCAGGGCAACACTACAGACCGCCTACTGGAAAAAGCCCGCGAAGTAAACCCCAACGCTAACAAAAGGGAGCTTGACATGCTCCTTTGCACCGGGGAGCAGCAATCTGTAGCCCTAATGGCAATGGCCATACATTCCCTTGGACACAACGCAGTTTCGCTAAATGCCGTGCAGGTTGGCATCCACGCTACGGGCGTACACGGCAACGCCCATATCGAGAATATTGAAACAACGCGTATATTTGAGGAACTTAACCGCAATAACATAGTGTTGGTTGCGGGTTTCCAGGGTGTAAACAATGCTAACGACCTTACAACCCTTGGGCGCGGCGCGTCAGACACCACAGCCGTAGCCCTTGCTGCGGTGTTGGAAGCGCGGGTATGCGAAATTTATTCCGACGTGGACGGTATTTACACCGTAGACCCGCGGATTGTGCCCACCGCAAAAAAACTTCCGCAAATCGGCTACGATGACATGCTGGAACTTGCCTTCGCGGGGGTACAAATGCTGCATGGCCGTGCGGTGGAAATGGCAAAACGCTACAATGTGCAAATTGTTATACGTCACAGCATGACAGAAGCGGAAGGCACATGGATTAAGGAGGATGGAACCGTGGAACAACTTACAGTAAGCGGCATTGCAATAGACAGGAACGTAGCCAGGGTATCCCTAATGGGGCTGAAAGATGAACCGGGCGTAGCGTTCCAAATATTTTCCCTGGTGGCAAAAGAGCAAATTTCAGTAGACATAATTTTGCGCTCTGTGGGCCAAGATTCCACCTGTGACATTAGCTTTACCGTACAGCGGGAAGACTTGGCCGCCACAAAAAACTTGCTTTCTGTTCACCAAGAGGATATTGGCTACAAAACCATGGAAACAGACGAAAGCTTTGCAAAAATATCTGTGGTTGGCGCGGGAATGGCTACAAACCCCGGCGTTGCGGCGGCTATGTTTGAGGCGTTGTACGACTGTGGTGTAAACATTCACATGATTTCCACATCGGAAATAAAAATTGCCGTGCTTGTAGACGAACGGCAGGTGTCTAAAGCGGCTACGGCCATTCATAATAAATTTGATCACATATTTGAGGGGGAACAAGCATGAAACCATCTAGCATAAAACCATTTTCCTGTGCCATAATCGGTGCTTCCGGTATGGTTGGCGGCATGTTCGTAAAAATATTAGAGGAACGTAAACTTCCCGTGTCAAAATTGTATCTGTTCGCCTCTGCCCGTTCTGCCGGGCAAATTTTGAAGTTCAACGGCCAAGACGTAGTAATTGAAGAATTTACTCCGGAAGTGTTTGACAGGGGCATAGATTTCGCGCTTTTTGGCGTGGATGGCAAGTTTAGTAGAAAATACGCGCCGGTTGCCGCAAAAGCCGGGTGCATTGTTGTAGATAATTCTTCCGGCTGGCGTATGGCAGAGGATGTTCCCCTTATTGTACCGGAGGTAAACCGTGCCAGTTTGGCCGCCCACAAAGGCATTATCGCAAACCCAAACTGCTGCGCTGTCCCTGCCGTTGTGGCCCTAAAGCCGCTGCTGGATAAGTACGGTTTACAACGGGTGGTAATTTCCACATACCAATCCGTTTCCGGCGCGGGGGTTGACGGCATAACCGACCTGGAGCGTACGCTTCAAGGCAAAGACCCGCAGCATTTCCCGTATCAAATCGCGGGTAACATTATTCCCCACATTGACATCTTCCATGATGACGGCTACACCGGCGAAGAGAAAAAAATAATGGCGGAAATCCGCAAAATATTAAGTTGCCCTACACTTGCGCTTACGGCAACCACCGTACGTGTCCCCGTAGAGTTTGGACACAGCCTTTCCATTAATGTTACTCTTACAAATGATTTCCGGCTTGAAGACGTACAAGAATTGCTGTCAAATTCCCCGGGCATAATCCTGCAAGACCACCCGGAAAACAACCATTATCCAATGCCGCTGTACGCCGCAGGGACAGACAATGTATATGTAGGCCGCATCCGCAGAGATGACAGCTTTAAAAACAGTTTAAACATGTGGGTAGTGGCAGATAATACCCGTAAAGGTGCGGCAACAAATGCCGTGCAAATTGTTGAAACACTTCTAGTTGACTAACTTCTAAAGTTTTGGTAGAATGTCTTCTGTTCGTTAAGGTCCCTTAGCTCAGTTGGTCAGAGCAACCGGCTCATAACCGGTGGGTCCCGGGTTCAAGTCCCTGAGGGACCATAAAATTACCCCCTGATATAACATTCGAATGTTATATCAGGGGGTAATTTTTTTCTCTGGGAAATTGCGCTTTATATATTTGCAACTTGCGCGCGTTCATTTCCTAAAAATACTGCCGCCACAGTGCCCGGCCCCGTATGCGCACCAATAACAGGCCCAATTTCACCGGTAATAAATTCTGTTATGCCAAACTTTGCATTAATCGCGTCTGCCAGCCGCTTTGCTGCTTCGTGTGAATCGCTGTGGGCAATAAAAATAGCCTGGTTTGCAAGCGACATTTCAAATTCAACCATACGCCCCAAAATATGCTCAATTACTTTACCGGCACCGCGTACTTTGCTTACAGGCAGCATCTTGCCGTCTGCGGAAATTGTTATGATTGGCTTAATGTTAAGCATATTGCCTACAAAAGCCGAAGTTGCGGAAACGCGTCCGCCACGGCGTAAATGATTTAGGTCATCCGGCGCAATCCAGTGGTGCAGCCGCGGGATAAGTTCTTTAATGTATAATGCGTTTTCTTCCAATGTTTTGCCTTTATCCCGCGCTTTTGCGGCATAATAAGCCAATGCCCCCTGCCCTAAAGACGCAGACCTGGTATCTACCGTAATAACCTTGCGTCCCGGGAAGGCTTCCATCGCCTCCCGTGCAGCCATCATACTTTGGTCGTAACTTCTGCTAAGCCCGGAAGAAAGGCACATGTACAAAATATCTTTGCCGTCTTTCAAAAACGGTTCCCATACCTCCATGTATCTGTGAGCCGTAACCTGCGTTGTGGTGGCAGTCATGCCGTTACGCAAAGCATCATAAAAATCTTTAACCGGCAAGTCGCGGTAATCCAAATGATTATAATACTCCTTGCCGTCTAACATAAAAATATATGGTATTACAATAATCTCTAATTCATTGGCCAAATCTGCCGGAATATCAACGGTTGAATCTACTACAATTGTGTAACTGTTTCCCATGGGAAAACTCCTCTCCAGAATATGCGAATCAAGGTATCTTTAAATAATACTAAATGATACTACAATAGAACGCACAAAAAAATCAAGAGTTTTTTCATATTTGCTCATATAGCTGAAATAAAAAAGACGATTGGTCCAGCTTCTACAGCTGTTTCAATCGTCTTTTTATTTTTATTTCGTCTTACTTTAATTTCTTACTCGGTAAACGGTACGCTGGAATGGTGCAATAGGATTCTTACATCGCCATTGCTGTCCCTGTAAAAACCTAATGATTTTTCTACGCGAGTTACTTCGCCGTCACCGTTGGTCAAATAAACAGAGCCCATCCACAATGCGGTTTCGCCGCGTATAATGTGCTGCCCGTCATCGCCAAATCTAACAGCGGTCCACGGATTTAGAGCAAATCCGCCATCTTCGTCAATGTAGCCGCCGCCGATGAAATAAGACGCTGCCGCAGCTTCTGTAAACCTGAAAGGAACTTCTTGGGCAATAGTTGGCTTGAACAGAACATATCCGTCTACATAGCCATACAATGTATCCAATACGCTTTGGGCAATAGACGCATAGTCTTCGTCATTGGCATAGGCAGTGCTTATTGCAACTAAGCCTTCTCCCCACGCTACTTGAAGCGCGGTAATTTCTGCTACTGTAATTGGGATTATGGCAGGAGCAGTATCTTCCGGGCAGGTGGGAGCAGGTGGGCATGGCGGACATGGCGGCGGCGGGGCAGGCTGCTCGGGAACAATTAAATTTGCGGTATTTGTTTCCCTGTCCCAGCTAACTTGAAAATTAAATATTTCTGCCATTGCGGCCACAGGCAAAAATGTCCTGTTTCCCATTACAAACGGAAGGCTGTCTTCCGCAAAATCTACTTCTTCTCCGTTAACAGTAACGGTAATGCCAAAAACGAGGTTTCTTGTTACGGGGTTTGCCATTACAACAGTGCCGGTAAGTAGTACCGTTACCAACACACCAACTACAATCCCTTTTAACATTGCTACTTTCTGCTTCATGATAATTACACAACCCTTCTAGTGTTTTTTGGTCAATTCGACCTTTTTTATTATAACATAGTCAAAATACACAATACAATAACAATTTTTTATATCAAATAATCCATATTATCCGGCACAGGCCAAAATAAATTAGATTTCCGCCTCATTAAGCCAGGCATCTACACACGCATCACTTGGCATTTGAAGCCCTGCCCTTGGTGAAAGCGAAATATCAACGACTTGGGGCCCATCCGGCAAACAGTTGCGTTTAAATTGCTGAGAGAAAAACCGTCTGTAAAAAATTTTCTGCCAGTGTGAAATTTCCGGTGGGGCATATTTGCCGTCAAACGCCAATTTTGCCAAGTTAAAAATTGATTTTGGCCCGCGGCCCCAACGTAACAAATGATAGATGAAAAAATCGTGCAGCTCGTAGGGGCCAACAAGGTCTTCTGTAATTTGGGTTATTTGATCATTTTCTGCAGGCAGCAGTTCCGGGCTTACTTTGGTGGCCAGAATACTGTTAAGCACCGTTTTTAGCTCTTCGCATTGGCTGTTTTCGGCAGCATGCTCTACCAAGCAGCGGACAAGCGTCTTTGGCACACCTGCGTTTACTGCGTACATACTCATGTGGTCGCCGTTGTAGGTTGCCCAGCCCAGAGCAAGCTCAGACAGACTTCCTGTACCAATTACAAAGCCGTTTACTTGGTTTGCCAAGTCCATCAGCACATATGTGCGCATACGTGCCTGGGCATTTTCAAATACTATATCGTACACGCCCTGCGGGTGGTTTATATCTTCCAGATGCAGTGCCACAGAAGCGCGGATATCAATTTCCCGGCAGCGGATGCCCAGTGCTTTACACAGGCGAAGTGAATTACTTTTTGTGTGGGTAGTGGTACCAAAACCCGGCATTGTAACAGCTGTAATTTCCGACACAGGTTTACCAAGAAAAGCATATGCGCGGACAGTTACAAGCAGCGCAAGGCAGCTGTCCAACCCGCCGGAAATGCCAATTACCGCCGCACCGTTTGTGTGGGATATCCGCTTTGCAAGCGCGGCAGCCTGAATTGTTAGGGCTTCTTCCGCACCTTCCGCATCACGTACAAATGGTAATGGGTTTATTTTGCGGGTAAGGTTTTCACAACCGATGTCTGCCAAAAAAGTTACACACAAATGTGAAGGCTGCGCAGTACCGGAAACCGGCAATTCTTTTCGGTCGTAGGCCAGTAATTCAAGATCAATTTCAGACACGGCCCAGCCATCCCCAAAGGGCGGCGATTCTTGCAATATTTGTCCGTTTTCCGCAATTACGTTATGGCCGCCGAACACCAGATCTGTAGTGCTTTCGCCATGGCCTGCATTGGCGTACACATATCCGCACGTCTGCCGTAAAGACTGACTGCTTACCACACTTCGGCGGAAAGCCGGTTTGCCCACAAACTCATGAGTAGCTGCAAGGTTAAGGATTATTGCCGCGCCTGCCATAGCGTGGCGGGTGCCGGGCGGAATTGGGGCGAGTAAATCTGTACCGATTTCCACCGCAAATGTAAAATCGGGCATGTTTTTGCATGTAAATAGAATATCCGTACCAAAAGGGATTTCCATGCCGTGCCAATTGACGGTTTTTGTATGGCTTAAAGAGCTGAAATGTTGAGAAATACAGGATTTTGGTACAAAGCCCAGTATCTGCCCGTCTAAAATTATCGCTGCTACATTGTACAGCTTCCCGTCGTATTCCAACGGAAGCCCAACCGCCACAATAACATCCTTGCCCTTACAGAAATCTACCAGCACGGCCAAGGCTTCTTTCGCACTGTTTATCAAAGTCGGCTGCAGGAATAAATCTCCGCAGGTGCTGCCTGTTATGCATAGTTCCGGCAAGCACAATAAATGCATTTTCTGCTCTTGTGCCTTTTCTATCAGCCCGCAAATATTTTTCACGTTGTAGCTGCAATTAGCGACTTGTATTACAGGTGTTGCCGCCGCTGCGCGTACGTATTTATCAAAAATTTTTGTTTGCATAAACATGCTCCTTGCTCCCATTTTTCTATTTGCAAAAATTTTACCACAACGTGCAAAATGTTGCATGTTTTTCTTTTAGCACTTGCAATCTTCCCCCACAGATGCTAAAGTCTCGACGTAGAATTACAATAACGTATAAGATCGGAGATAGTTTTGATGGAACAAACACTTGTTGAATGTATCGAATGCGCGGAATATTTTGAGCCTTCGGAAACCATTAAATGCGTAAGTTGTTATACAGCCGCGGCACCGGTGTCGATTTTCTTGGTAATTTTTATGATGTTGGGCGGCTTAGCAATATTTTTATTTGCTTTACAACTGCTTAGCAGCGGCCTTCAAGAAGTAGCAGGCAAAAAAGCAAACAGAGTTTTAGAAATTTTGACATCCATCCCAGTGGTGGGAATGTTAGTTGGCGCGGTAATAACCATCGTTGTTCAAAGTTCTACTTTGACTACGGTAATGGTGGTAAGCTTTGTAAATGCCGCCATTTTGAATTTGAAACAGGCCGCCGCCGTTATTATGGGGGCGAATATTGGCACCACTCTTACAGGACATTTGGTCGCATTTAACATTACAAGCATATGGATTTACTGCGCGTTTATAGGGTTTGTTATTTATTTCCTTGCAAAGTCCAAAAACCTTAAAACCATCGGGCAAATTTTGTTCTCCTTTGCCATTCTGCTTCTTGGCTTGTCGCTGATGTCTGACGCAATGCGTCCGCTTCGTACCCACGAAGGTTTCCAAGACTTAATTGCAATGGTAGCAGAAAACCGCTTTTTAGGTATGTTGGTTGGCCTTGTTTTTACCGCGGTTGTGCAAAGTTCTACCGCCGTTACAGGCGTTATCGTTCTTATGACAATGGAGGACGTTATTTCTATACAGGCCGCGCTTGCACTTATTGTCGGTGCCAACGTGGGTACATGTTTTACAGCCGTATTGGCGTCTTTAAGCGGCACCACAGCCGCAAAACGCGCCGCGGCCGTGCATGTCATAATCAACTTGTTCGGCGCACTGGTCTTCCTGCTGTTTATGCCTCAATTTGAATGGGCAGTAAGCTTCATTACCCCTTCCGGCTATGCGCCGCGTATGGCGGCTAACGCCCACACAATATTCAGCGTTGTAATAGTTGCCGTGTTTCTGCCATTAATTAACCAGTTGGTCCAATTTGTTACGTTTATCATACCGGAGCGTAAAGATGTAGACGTAGAAGAAGTCCAAAAAGACACCCGTTACCTGGACTGGAAGCTGACCCGTACCCCGGCAGTTGCAATTAGCTTAGCCCAGCAAGAGCTTTTGTACATGGCAGACTTGGCAGGGCAAAACATACGCCTTTCCATTGAAGGCTTGCTGGACAAAAAGAAGAAAAAACTGAGACAAATGAAACGGCAGGAAAAACTGGTAGACAGGCTGGAAAAGGAAATTGTCCGCTATCTGGCGGCAGTATCTCAAGTATCCCTGGGCAAAGACATGTCTATCCGCCACGCAGGGCTGCTGCACGCCGCCAATGACATCGAAAGAATAAGTGACCACGCCAGAAATATTGCCCGCAGCGCGAAAAAAATAATCGACGAAGATTTGCAGTTTCCCCGGGAAGCATCCCGCGAAATTAAAGATATGTACGGTCCATTAATAGAGCTTTACGACACCGCCGTAAAATCTGTAAGAGAGAACGATCCCACCCTTGCCGCCAGGATAAAACGCCTAAAAAGCCAAATAGACTCCATGGAGCGCAGAATGCGCCTTGCCCACATTAAACGCATGGTAGAAGGCGAAATTAACGCTACAGACGGCATAGTCTTTTTGGAAATATTGTCTAACCTTGAACGTATCGGGGACCATTCCGTAAATATTTCACATCTGCCCCAAGGCAAACTATAAAACTACCCCCTGATATCAGGGGGTAGTTTTTAGAACTCGTCGCCGTGACTTCGCGCGTAGTGGAATAAAAATTGCTGGGCGATACCGGCGTATTGCCGCAACTCTTCCGGAAAGCCGTTGGGGTATAATTTTGCTGTTACGCGCTTCATCCAAACATCAAGCGGGAAGCATTCTGCCCGTCCAAAGCCAAACAGTAACACGCAGTCTGCCACTTTTGGCCCTACGCCGTGTACATCCAGCAACGCACGCCGTACCGTTTCCGTAGGCTGCCCGGAAATGCTTGCCAGATCCAACGTACCGCTTGCAACACGCCGCGCAGCATCTACTATGTACGCCGCACGATATCCGCTTCTGATAACATCAAGGTCGTTTATCGAAAGCACAGCAAGATTGTCCGCCGTAGGAAAGGCAAAACCGCCGCATGGCAACGCTTTTCCAAAGTTTTGGCACAACAGCTCTATCATTTTTTTGATACGCGGAATATTGCTGTTTTGGCTTAATATAAACGAAATAAGAATCTCCCACGCATCTTGACGCATTAATCTAAGCCCCGGTGAAAACGCCAGGGCTTTAGTCATTGTGTCATAATTTATAAATAAATCCCGCAGGCCGCCATAACTCCGCCCAAGGTCGAAATAGTTTTTCCATGTAAGTTCAAACTCTTGCAGTGTAACATCCTTTAACGTAAGGTTGCTGTCAAACAGCTCCAACTCCAACCTGCGGCCATGGGCAATACCGGTAAATTTACCGCCACCGGCGAAAACCCAGCGGAAGGCTTGTCCACAGTCCAAGGTTTGTGCAAGGTCAAAATAGTTAACTCCGCCAAGAACAATGTCATTACCTGCCTGCTGTATAGATGTGTAATCCATTAAACTGCGCACTCCTTACGGGAAATAACGCTCAATTACGTCCCAAGTCTCTTCATTTTCCCAAAATCGCCGCCAGAATGCAACGCCTGCCAAATCATGTACAACATACACTTGCATTTTCGCGGCTATCGAACGGGGACACTCCAGCCATACACGATATTGAATGGCTTCACCGTCTTCAATACTGCCAACCCTGCCGTAATAAGAGCCTATTTCCGGGTCCCACTCCCACTCTACGCCCCGCTCTTCAAAAAATTCCCGGGTAAAATCCATAGTTCTGTTAACAGAAGTTGGGGGGGCGTCCTCTAATACAACTTCCCGCCATATACGGTTGTAAAGCGGAATACCCATCAGCAATTGCTCCCGCGGTACTTCTTCCAGTATATTTTGCACACCCCGCTGCACCCAAGACAAGGACGCTACCGGCCCGCTAATTTCCGAAGTGCTGTGATGTTGGTCATATGTCATTACCATAACAAAGTCCACAGTTAGGGCAATCAAATCCCGCCGATAAAACATGGTCCAAGGCTCGGGCACTTTAACCGCAGAAGAAAGCACAACACCTCTTTCGCGCATTGGTATTGCAAGTTCCCGCAAAAATTGTATTTTATACGGCCCTTCTTCTGCACTAAGCAAATGCTCGATGTCTATATTTATACCGTCCAGGTTGTACACGTCTACATAATGAATAAGCTGATCTATTACAGTGCGGCGGGCATCACGGTTCATCAAAATAGCCCGTACGGCCGCGTTGTAACTGTCAAGAACTTTTGGCCATACATAAACACCTTGCTCGTGAGCCCAATTTACATAAGCGCGGCTTACATTTGTCCTAAGGTTTAAACTTTCCCTCTCGAAGTCGAACCATGTAGGCGAAACCACCGTAACACTACTGTGAAAAGGCGTTAGCATACGGTTTGCGTTTGCATCCTGGTTATGTGCCGTCTCCCAAATAAGGTTTATCCGCCCGCCGTCCCAGTTTGGCGGGTGTGGTGTGGTGTTGTCTATCCAGTTTGGCAAAATTCGCGGCCCGGCTGCGACATTATCCATTGTGAATATTCTATCAATGTCATCTGCGGCCATATAGCCAAGTATACCCTGCGGTGTACGAACGCGCACAAAATCTACGTCACCATATTCCGAAAAAATTATAACTTCATCATCTTGACCCAACTGTACTGCAATCGCGGCTCTGTTTTCCGCCCTGTAGCGCACAGGTGCATTATTTGTAACTACCATACCTGTGGTCTGCGGCACAAGCGCAGACGTAATAACAAGAATGTTATGCTCCGGATGATACTCAATGACTAATGGATACAAGCCCTGCACTAAATCTATAGGAAGAAACGTCTCGCCGTTTACACGCATTACCGGCGTATCCAGCGGATGAGAACGGCCATTTATATAAAAACTTGTGCGCCCCG
The DNA here is from genome assembly GCA_009786175.1 of Bacillota bacterium. The sequence goes on from WQTQ01000197.1 coordinate 14,754, forward strand.
GGACAAACTCCAGCATTTCACGCCTGGTAGATGCAAAAAAAGTATTCGCGCTTTCATCCCAAAACAGAAACGGGTCTATTGTGTCACGCAAAAAAGTACCGGATAAGTATGCATAAAAATTACCGTTACGATACTCTATTATCGGCGCATTAACATCCCGCAAATGTTGGTCATCAAACACAATTTGCGGCGTCTCGGGGTCAAGAGCCCAAAATTCGTGAAAATGTATAATATCCCTGTTTCCCCTAAGAGCATCATCAAATACATTTCGGACCCGCGGCAAAATTACAAACCATATCAATGCGGCCGCTATTGCCACTACAATTAGTGTGACAGTAAAAGACAACATCAACGTGTTTATCTGCTTTCTTCTTCTCATAAAATGAATTACCCTCCCGTCATTTCGGTTTTTACCGAAATTTGACGCTGTATACTTTATCACTACAATTTTGTTATTGCAAGTAATTATATTTTTATTGGGTTAATACTCCAAATTTCGCGGGCGTATTCACGAATGGTGCGGTCGCTGGAAAACTTGCCGGAGCAAGCCGTATTCATAACTGCCATCTTGGCCCAGCGGGTTTTATTTTTGTAAGCAATATCAATCTCTGCCTGGGCAGCTTTGTATGCCGCAAAATCTTGAAGTACATAGTATTCGTCCGGGCGTGCATTGCCGTAGCCGTTTAACATCGCGTCGTATAACTCGCGGAAAATATCGTGATTGAGATCCAATGTACCGTTAATAAGAGTTGTAAGCACATTGCGCACATCAAAGTCCATATTATAAATATCCCACGGGGCATATTTGCCGCTTAAAGTAAGCGCGTGTATTTCCTGGGCGGTCATACCAAAAATAAACATGTTTTCCCGGCCAACTTCTTCCAACATTTCAATATTCGCGCCATCTAGCGTGCCTATCGTTATGGCACCGTTAAGCATAAATTTCATATTACCCGTACCGGAAGCTTCTTTGCCCGCAGTGGAAATTTGCTCGCTGACATCGCAGGCAGGCACTAACTTTTCTGCCATACTAACCCTGTAATTTGGCAAAAACAACACTTTAATCCGTTCAGACACTATTGGGTCATTGTTCACAACTTCTGCCACAGAATTAATTAACTTTATTATTAATTTCGCCCGATGGTAACTTGCCGCTGCTTTTGCAGCAAAAATAAACGTACGCGGCTGTACGTTTAGGCCGGGGTTTAATTTTATCGAATTGTATAGGTCAATTACATGGAAAATGTTCAGCAATTGACGCTTATACTCGTGCAAACGCTTTACCTGAATGTCGAATATAGAATCCGGGTCTACACCAATACCGTATTCTCTGCGGAAGTGGTTGGCAAGCGCAACTTTATTTTGCCGTTTTACCTCCATAAATTTTTCTTGGAATGCAGAATCTGCAGCATAGTCTTTCAACTTCGTAAGACCGGCAAGGTTGGTAACCCAATTATCACCGATGGTGTCCGTTATTAAATTGGATAGGGCCGGGTTACATTTTGCCAGCCAGCGGCGGGGCGTTATCCCGTTGGTTTTATTATTAAACTTGTCCGGGTAAATCTCGTAAAAATCTTTAAGTTCAATTTTTTTTAAAATATCTGTGTGAATGGCGGCAACACCGTTTACGGAATGGCTGCCAACAATAGCCAAGTGAGCCATACGAATTTGGCCGTCTGCGCAAATTGCCATATTACGTATGCGCTCCGGGTCGTTGCCGTACCACTGTATTAAATTTGCGCAAAAACGGCGGTTTATTTCCTCTACAATCATGTAAATACGGGGCAGTAAACGGCTAAACAGCTCAATTGGCCACTTCTCCAATGCCTCTGACATAATTGTGTGGTTTGTGTAGGAACAAGCAGCGCGGGTAACTTCCCATGCAACATCCCACGGTAAATGGTACTCGTCTAATAAAACCCGCATAAGTTCTGCAATTGCAAGGCTTGGGTGGGTGTCGTTCAGCTGGAACTGTACATAATCTGCAAGCTTTGTAAAGTCGTTATTATGATGCGCGGCAAACTGTTGCAGCACACTTAAAATTGTAGCTGAAACAAAAAAATACTGCTGCCGCAAGCGCAGCTCTTTGCCCGATACATGCTCATCGGCAGGATACAATACATACGATAAATTACGTGCAAGATTTTGTTCGGCAACCGCGCGCTCATGTTCCCCCCGGTTGAATGATTTTAAATCAAAGCGGTTTACGGCTTCCGCATCCCATAAGCGCAAAGAGTTTACCAAATTTGTGTCGTACCCGATTACCGGGTAGTCGTAAGGGATTGCCATTACAGATTGATAATCCTCAAGTTTAAAGCGGTACTCCCCTGTTTCCACTTGGTAATACGCTACACGCCCCCCAAATTTAATTTCCTGCGCAAATTCTTCGTGCCTGACACCCCACGGGTCGCCATGCTGCAGCCAGTTATCCGGACGCTCTACCTGGAATCCATTCTCTATATGCTGTTCAAATATGCCGTAATGATAACGTATTCCGCAGCCATAGGCAGGGTACCCCATTGTGGTAAGGGAGTCTAAAAAACATGCCGCAAGCCGCCCAAGACCGCCATTGCCAAGGCCCGGATCCGGCTCTGTTTCTTCTGCCATATTTATGTCTATGCCCAACTCGTCCAAGGCCTCTTTTACTGTGTCTGCCAAACTCAAGTTTAACATGGCGTTGCCTAAGAAACGCCCCATCAAAAATTCCATAGACAGGTAGTAGACTACTTTTACCTTTTCTTTTTCGAAATGCTCATTGGTTGCAATCCAGTTAGCGGACACATGTTCCTTTATTGTCATCGCTAAGGCATTGTAAATTTGCGCGTTGCTTGCAGTGGCTATTGTCTTGCGGTATGCCGACTTTAAATTACCCACTATTCCATCCATGATTTGTGCTTTTGTTAATGTAGAAACTTTTGACATTCGAAAACCTCCCGGGGTTAATATGTCAATATTATAACATAGATGTTATTGTGTGGAAAGGAAGACTGTTCTTTGGTCAAAAAGGATGTATGTCATTTATTTATGGCAGTTAAGGTGAATTTTTATTCTTAGGAGTTACATGCATTGATACAATATTTACGACCTTTTGTCCGTGAATATAGTAATCTGTTGGATCAGCAAAGAAAGTTAGTGGGATATGCTTTTTCGGGCTTGACCCGTCTGCTGTTAGAAGTAAATTTAGATACATGTTGTCATTGCTACGTTTAAAAAGCATATAGTCAACCTTTGCCATTTTTGACCGTATTAATGAAGGGTCAAAATTAATAATCACCTTCTCAAATTCTACCATCCTTTTTATCTGTGGGAAGTGGTGCAGCCTACTTTCAATTTCATTAAAATATTTGCTTTTTTGAATGTCCTCTGTTGTTATAGCACCGTCTAAAATTTTCTTAAATATGTAAGCAGTACTATTTCGCCACCCTTTCTTTGCAGTTGGAATATCTATTAATTTCTGCATACCCATCAAGTGATGAAAAAATCCGGGAGAGAAATATACATAAGCCATTGTGCGTATCTCCTATAAAATAAGATACGCCCTGTTGTAAGGGCGCATCCATTAGTTTCAATAAAATGCGGTTTTTACATTTCGGGATTACCCCTAGTCGGAAAACGCTTACCGCAAACGTCTATAGAACCTCCACGGTCACTCCCCGACAGAGCAATACAGCGTGTTTAGGTGCTAACATTTCTGCTCTCACCACCGGTCAATATTAGTATATGCTATCTTTGCTACTTTAGTCAAGAAAAGTCTACATTAAAAATACCCGTTTTCTTTTTTCTATAAAAACAGCCCCACACCGAAGTATGGGGCTGTTTTGTATCTTTGCTATTTAGATATTAGCGGAAGATTACGATATTGCCTTGACGCTCAACTGTGAAACCAAAGGTTTCTGCCATAAAGCGTAGTGGCAAGTATACG
>WQTQ01000198.1 GCA_009786175.1 Bacillota bacterium
CATTGCTCGTCTGTTATTTCATATTTTTCTGTCGCCATTTTCTTCACCAGTCGGAGTTTAACAGATTTTGTGCAATTTTGCAATTATCGGATAGACCCTAGCTGTACTGAAATATATACGCTATTTTTATCCGTGTCAAATTTTCTTTTACAATCGGTTGCCAAGCACAATCGCGCTGTACGGCGGCATGGATAATTTCAACTCGCCGCCACTTACATTATGCTGTTCATGGGGCTCATTAAATGTGTCATTTCCCGTTACAACTAGCCCTGTCAAATGACCGTCGAACAACTCTGCTTTCCAAACGGGAATACTGGCTTCCATTAATGTGTCTCTGTTGTTTATGGCTACAATAACCTTTTGCTTTCCATCCCAACGCCCGTAAGATATAAAACCGTAATCCATCAACAGAAACTCCACAGAGCCATGCCGCAGCACAGGGTAGTTTTTCCGCATGGCGATAAGAGATTTGTGCAAACTCATAAGCATTGTATCTTCGCGGCCCCATGGAAAAGGACGGCGGTTATCCGGATCTGTCCATCCTGCAACGCCTGCTTCATCGCCGTAATATATTGTTGGCGCACCGGGCCATGTCATTTGAAATACAATGGCTTCCATCATGATATTTTTGTTTATGCCCGTTTCTGCCGCGCGGGGGCCAACGGTGTGCCAACGGCCCGTGTTCCCGTTTGTACGGGTCAAAAACCTGGAATGATCGTGGTTGGAAAGCTGGTTCATTGCTGTTTGCAAAGCGTGTACGTTCAAGTACGACATGTGATGACGCATTAAATTTTCAAAAGTGTGGGCATCGTTCTTCATGTGTGGACGGCTTTCTTCGCTATGCTTATTTACGCCTGTTAAAAACCAGGTGATAGGCTCCATAAATGCGTCGTAATTCATAATTGTGTCCCATTCTTTTCCGTTCAGCCAGGGTGACGGGTTGCCGTAATGTTCTGCCAAAATAATCGCGTTTGGGTTCGCCGTTTTAACGGCATTACGAAACTCCTGCCAAAATTTATGGTTCGTCTCCGCGCTGCGCCCAAGATCCGCCGCCACGTCAAGCCGCCAGCCATCGGCATTGTATGGCGGCGACACCCACTTCTTCCCCACGTCCAAAATATAGTTAAACAATTGCCGGGATTCTTCAAAATTAAGTTTCGGGTGGTTTAAATTATCCCACCAGCCTTCATAGTTGTCATTATTGGGCCAGTTGTCTTCATGCCAAATAAAATAGTCGTAATACGGGCTGTCCTTGGTATGATACGCCCCGGCAGGCTCGTCCGTATTTACATAAAAACCTGCCGTGTCCATCCACTTATTAAAGCAGCCGCAGTGGTTGAATACGCCGTCTAAAATTACTTTTATGCCGTTTTCATGAGCTTTTTGAATAAAATCCGCCATTAAAGCGTTGCTCGCTTCCAGGTTGGCCTTGCTTGTTGTACGGTTTTTGTACCGTGTAGCGTATTTGTTGTCCACTTTTTCGAAGCGTAAAACTTCACCGCTGTCTTCTTTTATTACACCGTAGTGCGGGTCGATATAATCGTAATCCTGGGCATCGTATTTATGGCTGCTTGGGGATACAAAAACAGGGTTTAGATAAATGGCTTCCACGCCTAAATCTTTTAAGTAACTCATTTTATCCATGATGCCCTGTAAATCGCCGCCGTAAAAATTACAAAAATCCCCCACGGTTATGTCTTTATCCCATGACAATGCCTTGGCAGTAATTTTGAGATATGCGTATTCGTGGCTTATCACATCGTTGGTAGGGTCACCGTTACAAAAACGGTCTACAAAAATTTGATACATAACCGCGCCTTTTGCCCAGTCCGGGGTTTTTAGCCCGGGAATAAGACGAAAATTGTAATGGTCGGACAGGTGTTCTTTCAGCCCCTGCTTGTTATAATAAAAAATTTGTCCGTCACAGGCTATGCTGTAAAAATAACGGGTAGGGTCTGCCGGGGCTGTAATATTTACGGTATAAAAATCAAAAATTTGATCGCTTTGCGTTTTTGTCATTTGATAGGCAGATTCAAGCCCATTGCATAAATGAAGGTGTACCAAACAGTTTATATTAGCCGCAGTGCGCAGCTTAAATGTGACTGTATCGCCGGGGTTTGGGTCATAGGGGGTAACAAATTGTATAGTTTCGTCTGTAAAAATCGCATCTTTATTAAAACTGTCGTAAGCTTCTGTTTTCATTAATATTCCACCAATCATAGTCATCTATAGTTAATAAAATTTTATCACTCCTTAATAATAGTAAAGCGCGCCCAAGAAAACAAGATATTTTTCGTAAAACTCTTTTTACAAAGTATTGCAATTGCCCACCGCTAAGTGCTAGAATGTAAGTAATGAAATTGTAAAATGAAAGAGGAGTGCAAATGCTAAACAAGAAAAGTATCAACGACATCAACGTAAAGGGCAAGCGCGTACTTGTGCGCTGCGACTTTAACGTACCCCTGCAAGACGGCAAAATTACCGATGAGAACCGCATTATCGCGGCACTTCCCACACTAAAAAAACTTATTGCAGACGGCGGAAGGTTAATCCTTTGCTCTCATTTGGGTAAGCCAAAAGGCCCCGACGCAAGCGCAACCCTTGCCCCTGTGGCAGCAGCTTTATCTGCTCATCTTGGGCAGCCTGTAAAATTTTTGGCAGACGACGCTGTTGTAAGCGACGCTGTATGCGCAGCCGTTAACGAAATGAAAGACGGCGAAGTTGCACTTTTACAAAACACACGTTTCCGCCCGGAAGAAACCAAAAATGAAGAGACATTCTCAAAAAATTTGGCTTCGGTTGCGGATATTTATGTAAACGATGCCTTTGGCACTGCCCACCGTGCGCATTGCTCTACTGTTGGTGTAACCAAATTTGTAGACACTTCCGCTGTGGGTTTTTTGATGGAAAAAGAACTGGAGTTTTTAGGCAACGCAGTAGAAAACCCTGTTCGCCCATTTGCAGCTATTTTGGGCGGCGCGAAAGTTTCCGACAAAATTATGGTAATCCGCACACTTCTGGACAAAGTAGACAAGCTGATTATCGGCGGCGGTATGGCTTACACATTTTTTGCGGCTAACGGCCACAATGTTGGTACATCATTGTTGGAAAAAGACAGAATTGACGAAGCAAAAGAAATTATGGCACTTGCAAAAGAAAAAGGCGTAGAACTCCTTCTTCCAATAGACACCGTTGTAGCAATTGGCTTTGGCCCGGATGTAGAACATAAAACCGTACCGTCGTGCAGCATAGAAGACGGCTGGGGCGGCCTTGACATTGGCGAAAAAACCCGCGAACTTTTCTGCAACGCTTTACAAGGCGCGAAAACCGTAATATGGAACGGCCCAATGGGCGTGTTCGAATTCCCCAACTTTGCAAAAGGCACCCTTGCCCTTGCCCAGGAACTTGCTAAACTAGACGCAACCACCATAATTGGCGGCGGCGACAGCGCAGCAGCGGTTAACAAACTTGGATACGGCGATAAAATGAGCCATATTTCCACAGGTGGCGGCGCGTCATTAGAGTTTTTGGAAGGCAAAGAACTGCCGGGCGTTGTGGCGGTACAGGACAAGTAATACCCCCTGATATCAGGGGGTAAATCAGAGTATATAGGAGACTAGACTACCAATGCGTAAAAAAATAGTAGCAGGAAACTGGAAAATGAACAAAACCCCCGTGGAAGCCGTGGCCTTCGTAAAAGAAAATAAAGCCTTTTTCGACGGTAATACCACCGAAGTTGTACTGTGTGTGCCTTATGTAAGCTTGCAAGCCGTGCAAACCGAGCTGGAGGGTACCAATATAAAGGTAGGTGCACAAAATATGCACTATATGGACGAGGGCGCGTACACCGGCGAAATTTCCGGCGCAATGCTAAAAAATATGGGCATTCCATACGTAATAATCGGCCACTCCGAACGCCGCGAGCGTTTTAGCGAAAGTGACACCACTGTTAACCTAAAAACCCTGAAAGCCATGGAGCATGGCCTGGTTCCAATTATTTGCGTCGGTGAGTCTCAAAGACAGCGGAAAGAAAAACGCACAGAAGGTGTTTTGCGCAAACAAGTAACATTCGCACTGGACGAACTTTCCCCCGAGCAGGTAGCAAAAATAGTTATTGCTTACGAACCAATTTGGGCAATTGGTACAGGCGAAACCGCTACAACAGCACAAGCTGAAGAAGCCTGCGCGATAATCCGTGAACAAATCCGCAAAGATTTTGGCCAGGACGCGGCTGATAAAGTACGAATTTTATATGGCGGCAGTGTAACCCCATCCAACGCCGCAGAGTTATTTTCTATGCCAAACATCGACGGCGGATTAGTGGGCGGTGCAAGTATTGTGCCATCCTTCAAAGAGGTGGTGCATTTTGGATAAAGGGACGCTCGTATTAATGATCTTGGACGGCTTCGGCCTTTCCGACAAAAAAGAGTGTAATGCCATTTACCTGGCCGAAACCCCTCACCTGGACTGGCTGTTCGAAAAATTTCCGTTTCAACCCGGCGCGGCCTCCGGCATGGACGTAGGTTTGCCAGACGGGCAAATGGGCAACTCTGAAGTAGGGCACACAAATATTGGCGCGGGCCGTGTGGTTTACCAAGAACTTACACGCATAACCAAGGCCATAGAAGACGGGGACTTCTTCCAAAACGAAGCCCTTCTTGGCGCGGTGCAAAACGCCAAAACCAATAATTCTGCCCTGCATTTTATGGGGCTGCTTTCTGACGGCGGGGTTCACAGCCACAATACACATTTGTACGGCTTATTAGAACTTGCTAAGCGCAACGGGCTTACCAAGGTTTACGTGCACGCGTTCCTTGACGGCCGCGACACCCCTCCTGCTTCCGCAATAGAATACGTAAAAGAATTGGAAGTGAAAATGACGGAAATTGGTATAGGCAAAATTGCTACAATTTCCGGCAGGTATTACGCAATGGACCGGGACAACCGCTGGGAGCGTGTTCAGCTTGCCTACGAAGCACTTACCGAAGGCGAGGGCAACACCGCTGCTTCCGGCGTGGAATGCTTGGAAAAATCCTATGCCGTAGACGTTAACGACGAGTTTGTTATACCCACAGTGGTAGACCCCGGCGGCACAATTAAGGCCAATGATTCCATTGTTTTCTTCAACTTCCGCCCGGACCGCGCCCGGGAAATTACTCGGGCATTCTGCGACCCGGCATTTGACGGCTTCCCCCGTAAGGAATTACTGCCGCTGTACTACGCCTGCTTTACAGATTACGACCCCACAATTATGGGCAAACACGTGGCTTTCTACGCCCAGTCGATGGATAACACTCTTGGTGAATACTTATCCGAAAAAGGGCTTACCCAGCTGCGCCTGGCAGAAACCACAAAATACGCCCACGTAACCTATTTTTTCAACGGCGGCGTGGAAGAACCCTACCCCGGCGAAGACCGTATTCTGGTTGACACCCCGGATGTAGCCACATTCGACCTTAAGCCGGAAATGAGCGCGCCGGAAATTACAGACCAATTGCTGGAAGCCATAAAATCTGAAAAATACGACTTAATTGTTGTGAACTTTGCCAACCCGGACATGGTTGGCCACACGGGCAACATGGAAGCCGCCATTAAAGCGGTGGAAACCGTTGACACCTGCGTGGCCCGCGCCATGACAGTAATGTTGGAAACCGGGGCCCGCATGTTCCTGTGCGCAGACCACGGCAACGCGGACAAAATGGTGGATACGGAAACCGGCGGTGCGTTTACCGCACATACAACTAATCTCGTGCCGTTCGCGCTATTCAATACAATTGGGTACGACCTAAAACCCGGCGGACGGCTGGCGGATATCGCGCCGACTGTACTGGAGTTATTGGAACTGCCAAAACCGCCGGAAATGACGGGTGAGTCTTTGTTGGTGAAAAAATAACCATGGCATGGATGTATAATATTTTATCAGGAGGAAACCACATGTATTACGACCCAACAGCAACGGAACGCATTGCGGCAATGGGCATCTTAACCGCATTCAAATCTTTGGCAGACAAAGGCGATTTAGAGGAAATCGGTAACCTTGGCCGAAGTTTTCAAAATAATATGACCACATATCCAAGTTCATTTAGCTCCCTCTATACTGTACTTTCAAGGTTGGCCGATAAAAAAGACTTGGCAACACTACAAAACGTCATAGAATCAACATTAACCGAACTTCAAAAAGCAACCGCGGCTCAATCGAGTTGCGTAAAAAATAATTAGGAGTGAAACAACATGTTAAAAACATTCATCGAAATCGTTGAAATTCATGGCCGCGAGATTATGGACTCCCGCGGAAACCCTACCGTAGAGGTAGAAGTAGTAGTAGAAGACGAGGACGGCAAGCTGTACACCGCCATTGCAGCGGTACCATCCGGCGCGTCCACAGGCGCGTTTGAAGCTGTAGAACTTCGCGACGGCGGCGACCGTTACATGGGCCTTGGTGTGGAAAGAGCCGTAGACAACGTAAACGACATTATCGCAGACGAAATTTGCGGTATGAACGCCCTGGATCAAGTTGGCATCGACAACAAAATGATCGAGCTTGACGGCACACCAAACAAAGCCCGCCTTGGCGCAAACGCGATTCTTGGCGTATCCATGGCTGTGGCAAAAGCTGCCGCTGCCGCGCTGCGTATGCCTCTGTACCAATATCTTGGCGGCTTTAACGCCAAACAGCTGCCTGTTCCAATGATGAACATCCTAAACGGCGGAAAGCACGCGGACAACACCGTAGACTTCCAAGAATTTATGATTATGCCTGTTGGCGCATGCTGCTTCAAAGAAGCCCTTCGCTGGTGCGCAGAAATTTATCACCATTTGAAAAAGCTGCTTAAAGCCCGCGGCCTTGCAACAGCAATCGGCGACGAAGGCGGCTTTGCGCCGGACCTTGCAACCCCGGACGAAGTTCTTGACCTTATCCTTGAAGCTGTAAAAGCCGCCGGTTACGAGCCCGGCGCGGATATCCGCATTGCTCTGGATGTCGCCGCAACAGAACTTTATGGCGATGCTAAGAAAAACGGCAAAGAAGGCATGTACTACTTTGCAGGCGAAAGCCAAATGACCGGCAAAGAAGTATACCGCACCGCAGAAGAAATGGTTGACATGTACGAAGCTTTGGCCAATAAATATCCAATTATATCTGTTGAAGACGGCCTTGATGAAGATGACTGGGCCGGCTGGAAGCTTATGACCGAACGCCTGGGCAATAAATTGCAAATTGTTGGCGACGACCTGTTTGTAACCAACCCGGAACGCTTACAACGCGGCGTTGACACCGGCACAGCAAACTCCATCTTGGTAAAAGTTAACCAAATTGGCACCCTAACCGAGACATTCGAGGCCATGAAGCTTGCCCACCGCAACAATATGACCACAGTTATCAGCCATCGCTCCGGTGAAACAGAAGACTCCACAATTGCGGACATCTGCGTAGCTGTAAACGCGGGTCAAATCAAAACCGGCGCGCCTGCCCGCAGCGACAGGGTTGCAAAATACAACCAACTTCTTCGCATAGAAGAAGAATTGGATGAAGTAGCAGAATATCCCGGTTTGGCTGCATGGTTTAACCTGAAAAACAAATAATTGACGGCTTAGCCCGTTTGAAAAGGCAGACTTGCGCATTGCAGGCCTGCCTTTTGTACTAATTCTAAAAAATTGTGCTGTTGCTCAAAATTTTTTTATGTATGTATGCTGAAGCAAATATTTTTCTTTTGTGGCCAGTCCACCCCGTATATGCCGCTCCGACTTGTTCACTTCCAAAACCCGCCGCGCCTCCCCCGCAAGGTTGGGGTTAATTTTTAACAAGCGTTCCGTCACATCCTTGTGTACCGTAGATTTACTAATACCAAACTTCTTGGCTGTTTCCCTCACTGTTGCATTAGAATTAATAATGAAATTGGCTACTTCCACGGCCCTTTCCTCGATATATGTTTTCATGAAGTGGCCCTTTCTCAAATATCGTTAGGATATTTATATGAGGAAGGGCGAAAGAAAAGAACAAGTAAGTCTGGTTGTTTCGCGGAACAATTCAATCGAAAAAAAATTCGTTGAGTTTAGATTTGCTTATGTTATAATTACTTTACAGCTTTTACAAGAGGTGAACATATGCGTTCAATAGAAATTTGTGCCGGGGCCGGGGGCCAGGCTCTTGGGTTAGAACAAGCCGGGTTTGAACATGTGGCATTGATTGAAATAGATAAGCATGCCTGTATGACACTTCGCGCAAACCGCCCCAAGTGGAATGTCATTGAAGGGGATGTAAAATCATTTTCAGCCATCCAATATACCGATATAGATTTATTAGCAGGCGGTGTCCCGTGTCCCCCATTTTCTATTGCCGGAAAGCAATTGGGAATTGATGACGAGCGAGATTTATTTCCTGAAGCCTTACGGTTGGTTCAAGAGTGTAACCCCAAAGCAGTAATGTTGGAAAACGTACGCGGATTGTTCGCCCCCAAATTTGAAAAATACAGAAATTCTATAAAGGCACAGCTTGAAAACATGGGTTATGAATGTTTTTGGGAACTTACAAATGCAACCCATTACGGTGTGCCACAGCAAAGGCCGCGAACGATTCTTGTTGCATTAAAGCATGAATATGCAAAGCATTTTGTATGGCCTCTTGGTGTTACAGCACCACCGCCAACGGTTGGTCAAGTTCTTTATGATGAAATGGCAAGCAACGGATGGATTGGCGCAAAGGAGTGGAGCCAACAAGCAGATGGTGTTGCTCCAACGCTTGTAGGTGGAAGTAAAAAACACGGCGGCCCGGACTTGGGCCCTACCCGCGCAAGAGCTGCATGGGCAAAACTTGGTGTTAACGGCAGCAGCTTGGCAGACCAGCCACCGACAGAAGATTTTGTAGGAATGCCAAGACTAACTGTTAAGATGGCGGCATTAATTCAAGGCTTCCCGCCCGAATGGAAATTTGTTGGGAAGAAAACTCCTGCCTATCGTCAAGTGGGCAATGCGTTCCCGCCGCCGGTAGCCAAGGCACTCGGCATGGCAATTATCAATGCGTTATCATCTGTTGCAGATGAAAATTTGGAGGCGGCACAATATGAAAAAACCCGGCGCGCGGTCTAAACTTCGCACATATTTTTTGGAACACATCGGAGAAACTTTAGATTCAGATACATTACGGGAAGTAGCAGGAGTAAGCGAATGGGCAAGGCGTATTCGTGAACTGCGAAACGAAGAAGGTTATCAAATCTTGACCCATAACGACCGTTCCGATTTAAAGCCGGGACAATATCGGCTTGAAGACGCAAATCCTCAACCTGCATTTGCCCGCGAGATTAGCAAAGAAACCAGAGCGTATGTACTTGACCGTAATGGCTTTACTTGCCAAATGTGCGGGGTTGTTGCCGGTGAACCACATCCTCATGATTCAACACGAAAAACCAGATTGCACATCGGACATATTGTGGATAAGAGCATGGGTGGCACGGATGACCCGGCAAACTTGAAGGCTATTTGTAGTGTATGCAATGAAGGTACGGCCAATTTGACGTTGGACAGGCCGTCGCATGAAAAATTGTTGATTCAAGTACGGCGGGCGACTGGTGCTGACCAGTTGAAGGTTTTGGAGTGGCTTGTTAGGAAATTTCCAAAACAGACTCAACATATAGTTGATTTATAAAATATAAATACACGATAATAATTTCCACTATATTGATACGGAGGTATAAATATTTATGACAAAACACAAAAGTGCTTTGCATGTAGCTCTTTATTCCATTTTAGGTAAAGACACTGATTATTCCAATGTTTTAGAGGTATATTTTTCCTTTTTGGCGACTATAATATCTGAAGAAGATTGGGATGATATTAGCGAAGACATTGTTGCCCAAAAACTTGATTCCAAGTATGGGCTAGCTTTGCCTTCTTCAGTCATCCGCCAGATATTGGGGGTTGGCATGAGTAATAATTCAATTGTATATACAAAAGGAAAATATGTTGTAAATAGAGATATTCTCAATAATTACTGTATAGACGAAGAGTCTGCACAGACATTTTGGCCACGGCTCATAAATGAGTTTATCAATTACTGTAGCAGATATCGCCAGCCAAACATAACAGAGGCGGCGGCCGAGAAACAAATTGACGATTTTTTTCAAAATAGCAATAGTGTTTATCGCAACATTGAGCACGCTGCTGACAAACATAGTGATAATTTATCTTTTCTTTGGAGCCGCTTTTTGCAAGTTACGAGTGAAGAAAATGAAACTTTATTTAATGCTGTTGCAATGTTTCGTTACGCTAATACTATTAAAGAAGCCTTGTTCTGTACAATCGAAGGTACAGATATATATAAAGGGTTAAATGTATATCTCGACTCTCCTATGATTTTTGCACTATTAGGAATGGACGAAAAACCTCGTAATGAATCTTGCCAGATGCTTTTAGATGAAATTAAGAAAGCTGGTTGTAGCGTTTATATATTTGACCATTGCTATGATGAAGTAGATGGTATTTTGCAACGCGCGTATGGATGGGCAACTCATCCAGAATATGATATTTCTAAAGCAAATAAAGTCGCAAAATACTTTCGAGATAGAAACATGCAAGGTATCGAAATATCAGATTATTGTTCAGCATTAGAAAACGAGTTAAAAAACCATGAGATTCTAAAACGCGAAACAGAATATGATGTCACAGAGCATACTTTTCAAGAAGATGAAGCTCAATTAGAAAATATGATTGTGGAGCAGTATCGCAACAATGGCTATTTTGTTGAAAACGAGAAGAAAGATAGCATTAGACATGATGTCCGCTCAATCATAATGGTTTATCGATTAAGAAAAGGAGCCAAATCTACAACTATTCATGACTCGAAGGACATAATGCTTACTTTGAATGGAGCCATTGCAAATGTTTGCAAAAAATATGAGAGCAACAAAAGCATTAGCTCAGGGCATGTACCCGCATGCATTTCTGCCGACTTATTTGGAACAATTCTATGGCTATTTAAGCCATCTCTAATTGAATATCATAAAAAACAACTTCTAGCCGATTGTTATGCTATAGTTAAGCCGAGTAAAAAACTATTGAGGGAATTTGTTGCCAGCGTAGATGCTGCAAAGAATTTGAATCAACTGGATGAAAAACAGTGGTTGCTACTGCGCTCACATTCTGTTGTTTCAGACACTTTAATGAATATAACACATGGCGACTATGCTCGATTTAATGAGCGTACATGTTTTGAAGTTTATGAAGAAATAGTTTCTAGTGCAAAAGCAGCTGGTGAGCAGAAATATTCTGCGGAGCAACAATCTCACTTTGAAACAAAATCTATGCTCCAACAAAAATCAACAGAACTTTCAACAGCGCAAAATGAGCTAATTGAATCTCAAGAAGCAATGAAAGGTCACGAAGAGCGTTGGGAGAAAACTATAAAAGCACTCGGCGCATTCATCAATATTGTGCTATTTGGAGTAATTTGGATTCTTTTATTGGGTGGAATTAGGTTGTTAGGGCAACGTATTGCTACGTCAACAATTATAAGTGTTTTTGTTTTAGGGGTATTAACACTTGTTCCAAGTTGGGTATCAAAATTTTTCAAGAAGATTACTCGGCAGTTTAGTGACTGGGTTGCAAAAAAAATCATAACCCGAATCTCAGGTTGAGTATGATCCCCACCACTCGCCTATCAGGAGGCTTGCGTTCAAGGCTGTCTCAACAGCCCCTACATATTTGAATTACCCCCGCTCATCCTTCTCCCTTCCCACCATTTCCAGCAAAAGTGGCGCACTTTCCCCATCAACCAGCAGCAAAAAGCAAACCAGTCTGCATTTTTGAAAATGCGTTTCACCTATAAAAAAGTCATACCCCATGGGGCACCTGGGGTTGCAGGCTTGCGGGTCTGTAAGCCTTTTACATACGCCGGATTTTTCAATTTGCTTAACCATGCTGTCCGGCAGGCGGTTTAAAATGTCTGCGTACTTGTTGCAGTTTTCACCGTAAAGGCGAATGTACATACCGTTTTTGCGGAACACAAAATTTAGTATGCTGCGCTTGTTTTTAGGGTGGGCATATGAAACAAGAAACCCATTTGCTTTTGGCTCAATCTTAATTTTATAGCCGTCCTGGGTTAACATTTCGTGGATTTGCGTAACAAAATCTTTATTGCTGTCACTTACAGCCATAAGAAAATCTGCGAATTGATAATCTGTTTTAGTCATTTTGTCCTCCATCATCTAAGGTATTTTTCTCTAAATCAGCAATCGTTTTCACCATACATTTTAACCCCGCCACCACTGTATCTACAGACATAGACGGCTTATCCGTTGTCTGCTGCGGCAGGTACGGTATGTGCACAAACCCGGCTTTCATGTGCGGGCGTTTAGTTGCGGCGTAATGCAGCGCCCCGTACATAAGATGGTTGCATACAAAGGTACCGGCAGAGTTTGACACAGCGACAGGTATCCCGTCGGCAGCCATGTCCTGTAACATTGCTTTTATCGGTAGTGTGGAAAAATACGCGCTTGGGCCGTCTTCTACTATTCTTGTGTCAAATGGCATGTTGCCCTCGTTGTCTGCAATGCGGGCATCGTCGCAGTTTATGGCAACCCGCTCTACGGTAATGTTTGGCCGCCCACCGGCTTGCCCAATGCAAAGCACTGCGTCGGGCAGCTCTTTTTCAATTGCGGCTGCAAGCGTGTCTATGCTTTTGTAAAACACCGTTGGTATTTCGCATTTAACTATTTCTGCCCCGTCAAGTTCCTCCGGCAGCAGCTTGACGGCCTCTAGGGCGGGGTTGACAGACTCGCCGCCAAATGGGTCGAAGCCTGTTACTAAAATTTTCATATTCACTCCCTCCCTATGGTTGGTATGCTTTACAAAGAGTATACCGCTATACAGATAAGGCGGCAATAAAACTGTTCACTAACCGCAAAAAATGTAGTATACTTGTAACATGAGAAAACTTGACTTAAACATTAACCAGCAAAAAGCTGCAGAACATACAACCGGGCCAATGATGGTGCTTGCGGGGCCGGGCAGCGGTAAGACAGCGGTTATTACCGCACGGGCAGCTCACTTGGTTGCCACAGGGATACCGGCGAAAAAAATATTGGTAATAACTTATTCTAAAGCCGCAGCGCAGGAAATGGAGCAGCGGTTTAAATTGTTGTACAATTCAACCGGTAAGAACTTCTTACCAGTTGAATCTTCACCGGAGATATGGCCGGAAGATGTCCCCTCGGTTCCGCTCGTGACTTTTGGCACGTTTCACTCAGTTTTTTACCGTATGCTTAGGCGGAAGAAGAACTACAGCCTGGACCAGATTTTTAGTGAAGGAGAGCGGCGTACGCTAATCCGCTCGTTTTTGTCGGAAATGAGTTACGACATGGACGACGAGTTTCTTTCATCCGTAATTAATGAAATGTCTCTGGTGCGCAACGAGCTGCACGACATTTCCCATTACCATTCTGCAACTATTGGGGCAGAGCATTTTCGGGAACTTTTAGACCGGTACAGTTCGCATAAAATTGAAAACAACAAAATTGATTTTGACGATATGTTGTGCCATTCTTACGAGATACTTAGCAGTGACTCCGCAGAACTGGACTATTGGCGCGGGGTTTACACCCATATTATGATAGACGAGTTTCAGGATATAAACTCTGTCCAGTACGAAATTGTAAAATTGCTTGCGGCCCCTAAGAATAATTTGTTTATCGTGGGGGACGATGACCAAAGTATTTATCGTTTCCGCGGTGCGCGACCGGAGTTTCTGCTTAATTTCCCTAACGATTACCCACAGACAAGCCAGGTAACACTTGAAATTAATTACCGCTCTACAGACTCTATTATAAAATGCGCCAATAATTTGATAAATGCCAACACAATGCGGTATGATAAACAAATAAGCGGTACCGGGAAAAAGGGGCCAATGCCGGTGATTCTTTACGCTGCGGACCAAAACCGTGAAGCGGTGCAAATTGCGGATAAAATCCGAGCGATGTGGAAAAAGGGCGCAGATTTGAACGAAATTGCAGTGGCTTTTCGCCTTAATATGCAAGCCCGCGCTTTCATGGATGCATTTCTTAATATGAACATTCCGTTTAAGACCCGTGACGAAATTCCAACAATTTACGATCATTGGATTGCGGAAGATTTGTTTGCCTTTCTAAGAGTGGCGCGGCGGCTTGGGCTTAGGCAGAAAGTTGGGTACGACCCGGACGCCACGCGGATTATTAACAAGCCGTTTCGGTTCATAAGCAAGGCATTTTTACAGGGGTTGAAGAAAAATGACCAGGATTTATTCCGCGCCTACAGTTACAGTGACAGCCTTCATGCGGCAACAAAGGCGAACATAGAAGAATTTCATCGGAGTTTGCTAACCGCAGCCAAGCGGGATACATCCGATGCAATACGTTATATCCGCCAAAACCTTAACTACAACGAGCATATTATTGATACCTGCGAATACAGAAAATTGCGCCCGGCAGGGCTGTTTGAAATAGCGGACGAATTGCAGGACGCAGCAAAACAGTTTCCAAACCCGGAAGAGTTTATCACCCACGCACGGGAAGCCGCAGAGTTGGCAAAGCAGAAAGAGCAAACAGGCCCTTGCTGCACGTTAACTACAATGCACAGTGCGAAAGGGCTGGAATTTGAACGGGTTTTTATCGCCGGGGCAATAGAAGATTTAATACCGTCTGCCAGAAGCAAGACAGCGGCCGAAATTGAGGAAGAGCGACGGCTTTTCTATGTGGGTATTACCCGCGCAAAAAAGGAACTATATATTTCTACAATAAAATCTCGCTATGACAAACCTTCCGAGCCTTCACGTTTTTTGGATGGGATGTTATAATTGCAAAAACTATTAATTCAAAGGATGGTGCCTTATGATAAGATGGATAAAAAGACACAAGCAAAAATTTATTTTGTTGGTTGTCATTTTACTGGTTATCGCATTGGCTTTTGGGCCGCTTGCGATGTTCCTTATGTAGGGAATACTTGAGTTTATGACCCCTAAGTTTATTTTTATCGTTGCCTGTTTTGCCATTGCCGTTTTATCATATTTTCTTCGTAACTCTAACAAAGATTGGGCGTGGCTTACCGCCGGTTTGATGTTTACTGTAGGGGCGGATTATTTTCTTGTTATTCACAATAACCATTTACCGGGCGTGGCTGTATTTTGCTTTGCTCATGTCAGCTATATTTTGCGCGGGTTAGGTGCTTCTAAGCGCGCAAGTAAAGCTGCTTTATTAAGTGTACCTTTTTTAGCTTTATTTGTGTTTCTCGCGTTTATTAACGACGCGCTTTTGGTACTTGCAGGTATTTACACAGTGTTGTTTTTGATTAACATTGCGGTAAATACGTGGCACTTTACACAAAAAAATACCCCGCTGCCCAAGTCTAATAAGACACTGGTGCTGGCGGGGCTTATTTTGTTTGCGTTATGCGATATTAATGTTGCATTGTTTAACATGCCGCGGCAATTTGGCACACCCGTCATTTTTCCATGGGCATTTCATATGATTTGGATATTTTACTTGCCGTCGCAGCTGCTGCTTGCGGTTAGCGGAATTGCTTTCCCTAAGGCAAAAGAATAAATCAAGACTTCTTTAACTTTCATGGCCGTCGCGTTTTCGATGGCCTTTTTGTATATCTCCATCTGTGTTGTGTGACGGGTTGGCTGGGCGTCGCTTTTATAGTCTACCAGCACTATTTCGCCGTTTTCCTCAAAGTAACAGTCAATTATACCGTGTACAAGTACATTTTCATTTTGCGCCGCAGGGTTATCCGGGTAAAGCTCTGCGGCAGGCAGGGCAAGGATGAACGGTGTTTCACGATACACATTTGATGAATTGCGAATACGCTCTGCCAGCGGTGAATTTATCAAAGTCTCTATTTTCGCCCTGTCTATAAACGCCGCTTCTTCATGGGTAAGCAAGTTTCTGGCAGTTAGGTCTGTTAATAAATTTTCTACGGCATGGGCGTTTGTATGAATTTTGTAGTCAAGGTGTTCCGTTACAACGTGCAGGGCAGAGCCCATTTGCATTGGTGTAGGGCCGCTTTTAGCCTTAATAAATTCCGGCGGGTCAAAATTTACAATTTCGTCGGTGATAATTGTACTGTCGGGCGTAATGTCGTACAGGCGTTTTATTTCAGAAATGGACAGCTTTGACGGCAGCGGAATATAACTGTCAGACGAAAATGGCACCAGTACAGTTTTTTCCGGTTCGTCGGCGTAATTTTCGTAAATTTTAGGGTTACGGGTAAACTCCCCAAGGGGAGACAATTTTACAGACTCCTGCCTGTGCCTGCGGATTCTGAAATTGGCAGGGTGGTTCCATAAAGGTGACAACCTGTCAATATCTATCCCCGTTGTAAACTCTGCCGCGCTGCGGTGGCGCAGCAGGCATGGCATAAGCCAGTCCAGGTAGGATTTTACGCCGCTTAAATAATAGGCGGGCAAGACTGTTTTTGCCGTACCAATATAATTCCCCCATTTTTGCACGGCCTTATCCAAATTTTTGGAACGGGCGGTTAGTACCAGCAACTCCTTGGCGCGGGTTAGAGCCACGTATAAGCAGCGCAGTTCTTCCGACAAATTTTCACGTGCAGAAAGCCGTGACAAGCTAAACCGTGCCAACGTATTTGAACGGGTGCGTTTTTGCAAATTTACATAGTACGGGCCAACGCCAAACTCCGAATGCAAAATTACAGGCTGCCGCATGTCGTCCGTGTTAAACTGCTTGCCCAGGAAGGCGCAAATAACCACGGGGAACTCCAGCCCTTTCGATTTGTGAATTGTCATAAGCCGCACACGCCCCTCCGGGCTTGGGGACGGCTCTGCAATTGCCCCGCTGGATTTTACGTCGGAATCATACATCCGCACGATGTAATTTATAAAATGGAACAGCCCTCTTAGGCTTGTTTCCTCAAATTCGATGGCCCGCTCCAGCAGCAGCCGTAAGTTGGCCTGGCGAATCGCACCGTTGTGCATCATAAGCACATATGCAGGATATTGCGTCATATTGTAAATTAGGCCAATTAAGCGGCTTATAGGCAAGTACAGGGAGGCGTTACGCCACTGATTTAAATCGGAAAGGAACCTTTGCACTTTTTCATGCAGTGTGACATTACCGGCTGCTTTTGCAAACGTCACCAAGTGGTCATAAAAAACCGGTTCTGATTGTTGTTCACCGCTGCTGTCCAGCGGGTGAAGGCTGATTTCCAGTAATTCGTCTTCTGTTAACCCGTACACAGGCGAATGCAGCACTGTAAAAAGTTCAATATCCTGGCGGGGGTTATCTGTTACCCGCAAAAATGCCAGCGCGGTTTTAATCTCAGGCTGCTGCAAAAAACCCGCGTCCATATCTGCAATGGCGTCTATTCCATAACTTTTTAATTCTTCTAAAACCGCCCCCGCAACAGAGGAAAGCCCCCGCGTCAACACTGCGATGTCACTTGGTTTGCACGGGCGGAAAGCTTCCAGCTGGCTGTCCCAAACTTGGCGGCGGCCCAGTAATTCCAAGATGCATTTCGCAATAACGCGAGTTTCAGCAATAACATTATCAGGGGTATCTTCGTCTTCTTTCGCCGCTTCATCTGCTTCGCCTTCTTCCGGCTCTTCTTCTGCCTGGTCAAGTAACTCTACCCACATTTCCGGAAAAGTACCCGCCGGAAGGGTCGGATAATCGTCAATAAACCCCGGGTGAAGGGCGGCATTGTTGTCATACTCCACCTCCCCTACTTTCTCGCACATTAACTGGGAAAAGAAAAAATTTACCGCGTCCAGCACTTCCGGCCTGCTGCGGAAATTGTAGGAAAGGTCTATCCGTGTGCCGGGCGGCTCATGGGCGTTATCGTGAAATTGCTTATATTTTTCCAAAAACAGCCCCGGGTTAGCCCGGCGAAAGCGGTAAATACTCTGCTTTACATCCCCAACCATAAAACGCCGCCGTGCCACTGCAGACAAAATTAAATCCTGCACTTTGTTGGAATCCTGGTACTCGTCTATCAAAACCTCGTGAAAGTCATAAATTTGCGCTGGTGTCATGTCCTCCGGTGCGTTTGGGTACAAAATGCGAATGGCAAAATGCTCCAGGTCGGAAAAGTCCAACAGGTTACGTGCCCGCTTTTCCGCAGCAAAAGCAGCAGAAAATTTCATGGTAAGTTCCATCAGCGCGGCCACCCGTGGGGCAAGGGCAGATAAGTCTGCCTGCATTTTTTCCGGCGGCGCGAAAAATACCCCTTCAACCAGTTTGTTAATACGCTTTTTTACGCCCTCGTCACGGATGCTTTGGGCCTTATTTTTCAAATCCGGGTCTACATTATCTTTTTCTGTAATGCGGGGCAGCCTGCCCCAGTCTATGGTGGCAAAGGCTTTATAGATGTCTGCAAAAGCCCTGTTTGGGGTAGTAAGTTCCAATAAATCTTCAAGCATTTCCAGCTCTTCTTCCAGCTTTTGCAAATACTTGTCCGGCCCACCGGCCATGTGGCAAACAGATATGGCCTGGTTAACCCCTTCAATCGCGCCTTCCAGCCCAAGCATCAATTCTTCACGGACAACTTTTGCCCAGGAGGTTTCTTCCAGATCTATTTTTTCACCGCTAAAATAATTTGCATAGCGATATGCTGCAGCCTGGGGGAACGGGTCGCTTTCCATAAAATCGTGAATTTTGCGGACTAAATCGTCCAGCCGTCCGTCTGTGGTTTTACCGCCGTAGACATCGGCTAAATCCGTAAAATCTTGGTTATTCTCCCGTGCATATTCCGCTTCAAGCAACTCGTCCATTACATCCTTGCGGATAATGCCAAG
>WQTQ01000199.1 GCA_009786175.1 Bacillota bacterium
AGCAGCAGCAAAAAATCAAGCCTAAAATCGAGGACATTATCGTCGAATTTCTTGAAGGCGACAGGCAGCAAAACGCATTGGAGTTTGTTGCCTATTTAAGAACGAACAAATTAAACCCCTGCTATGCTTCATACAATGCTTGGTGGGTTAATTACAAGGGCAAACGCCTTATCTCTCTAAGAGTTGGGTGTAAAGAATCCGTCCGTTATGGGTTATCAACGGGTTCTTGGCATATTGGCCACTGGTTACAAGGGTTTAATTTTCCTGATAATATTGACGATGAGCTAAAGCAATTTATATGGGAAAATACGCTCCCATGCATACATTGCCAGAACTGTGCGCCCGGGCATAGTGGGAGTATCTTGGGTAAACATTTTGAATCGATATGTTACCTTAGAATAGAAAACCCTGATGCCAACGGTTTGGAGCATGTCAAAAAGTTGCTGGAGTGCAAGAAAAAAGTGATTTTATAGCGTATATATGTTATTAGTCATTATCGACATCTGTATACAATTACCCCCTAATATTACATTGGGAATGTAATATTAGGGGGTAAATTTTGTATATCATTTATTTCCTACAACCCTAACTTTATCGCCTCGATATTTAGTGGTATAAGCTCCGGTCTTCTGGAGGCGAAGCGGTTTTCCAGCACAAGGCTTACATCTTCCAGGGTAAACATGCCCGATTCTTTTATGAACCCCGCCAGCATAACCATGTTGGCCACCCGGGCAGAACCCACCTTTACCGCAATATTTGTAGCATCAATTTCTACACTTTTAATACCGTCGCGCTCTATCTTATCTGTAACAATGGATGTGTTAACCAACGCGATGCCGCCGGGCTGTACCCGTGGCAAAAATTTGTCTACGGACGGGCGGTTCATGGCGCACAATATGTCAATTTTGTTCTGCACCATGGGGCTGCCGATAATTTTATCGGACCAAATTACAGAGCAGTTGGCTGTACCGCCGCGCATCTCAGCACCGTAAGAAGGCATCCATGTTACGTTAAAGCCTTTGTTTAGGCCAATTTCCGCAATTACATTTCCCAGTGTTAAAACACCTTGGCCGCCAAAGCCGGAAATTACGATTCTTTTTGTCATCACTCAGCCCCCCTATCGCAGTAAACGCCCAAAGGAAAATATGGCATCATGGAATCTTTTACAAATTTCATGGAGTCTACCGGGGTTTTGTTCCAGCCTATCGGGCAGGTGGAAAGTACTTCTACCATGGAAAAGCCCTTACCGGCAACTTGATATTCGAAGGCTTTTTTTATGGCCCGCTTCGCCTTGTTAATATTTTGTACGTCGTGGACAGAAACCCGCTCTATATATGCCGCACTTGGTATTTCCGCCATCATTTCGCTAACTTTAAGGGGTTTGCCCGCAAGCTTTTCTTCCCGGCCATAAGGGCTGGTGGAAGTAACTTGGTCAATTAAGGTTGTAGGGGCCATTTGGCCGCCTGTCATACCGTAAATGGCATTGTTTACGAAAATTACCGTAATATTTTCGCCGCGGTGGGCAGCGTGAATAATTTCTGCCATGCCAATGGACGCCAAATCCCCATCCCCTTGGTATGTGAAAATGATTTTATCCGGCACGGCGTGTTTTATACCTGTTGCAACCGCAGGGGCGCGGCCATGGCTGGCCTGAATGCCATCGCAATTGAAAAAGTTATAAGCCATAACGGAACAGCCAACAGGGGCAATGGCGATTGTCTTTTCCAAAACATCAAGCTCTACCAGTGTTTCTGCCACAAGCTTGTGGATAATCCCGTGAGTACAGCCCGGGCAGTAAGTCAGGCTTATGTCTGTTAAGCCGCGGCTTTTTTCATACACAACTTTGGCCATTACCTCACCTCCCCTTTGCTTTGTGTTGCATTCGAAGCATGTGTATCTTTCATGTCTAAAATGCTGCGCACTTTAGCAGAAATTTCTTCCGGCTCGAAAACTACGCCGCCGGTACGCCCGTAAAAATGCACAGGGTATTTACCCATTACGCCAAGTTTTACGTCTTCAATCATTTGCCCCATAGAAAGCTCACAAACCAGAATATGTTTCACAGACGCAGGCAGGTTTTGGAACACATCGTACGGATACGGCCACAACGTTATTGGACGGATAAGCCCGGTGTTTATGCCTTCCTCGCGCAATTCTTCTATTGCGCTAAGGCATATGCGGGACGGCGCGCCATAGGCTACAATGGCCACTTCGTCGCCATCTTTTACGCCGTTCTCCACCAAAGTTTCCAACTTTATAATTTCGTCGTAAATTTTAAAACGTTCGAGGTTCATTTCCTCCAGCTTTTCGCCAAATAAATTCAAAGAGTTTACTACGTTGCGCGGGCGATTACCGGAATTACCGTCTGTCACCCAAGATTTGTCAAAGTCCTGCTTAGGTGTTGGCTTAATTTCAACAGGTTCCATCATTTGACCAAGCATCCCGTCGATAAGAATTGTCACCGGGGTGCGGTATTTATCTGCCACATCAAAGGCCCTGAAAACCAAATCCGTGGCTTCCTGTACAGAGTTTGGCGCGAAAACCGGCATGTAGTAGTCGCCGTTTCCGCCGCCACGGGTAGACATGAAATAATCTGCCTGGCCGGGCAAAATACCCCCAAGCCCCGGGCCGCAGCGGGCCACGGATACAATTAGCCCCGGCAAACGGGCCCCCGCCATATAAGAAATGCCTTCCTGCTTTAGCGCGATACCCGGTGAAGACGAGCTTGTCATAACCCTTGCACCGGCCGCTGCCGCACCGTACACCATGTTTATAGCCGCGATCTCCGACTCTGCCTGCACAAACTCGCCGCCTACGGCACCCATTTTTGCAGACATGTATTCCGGTATTTCGTTTTGCGGTGTAATTGGGTAGCCGAAGAATAGCTTGCAACCGGCTTTAATTGCCGCTTCGCAAATGGCTTCGTTACCTTTCATTAGAACTTTCATTGTGCGGCCACCTCGCTTCTTTCTACCTTTATTACCGAATCGGGGCAAATGCGGGCGCAAATTGCGCAGGCGGTGCATTTTTCGATGTCAGTACAATAAATCGGGTTGTAGCCCTTGGCGTTAACCCTTGTCAGTTCCAGTTCGAGGATTTTTGGCGGGCAAGCACTTGCGCAAAGCTGGCAGCCCTTACACGCCGCTTCATCGAATGTTAAAATTGATTTTGCCATATCTTCATTCCTTTCTTTTAGTGTGTCAGTTCTACTCCGTTCTCGGTTTCGTCTTCCTTATTCCCCCATTTCAAAAAAGCAATACCAACCCCCATTATGACAATGCTAATTATAAGCACAGCAACAAGCCCCAGTTCAGAAACAGAGGACCAAAACCTACCGTGTCTACCCCAACTGCTTACATTCGCGCTAAAGCTCCCTGCGGCAATATACCCATCACTTCTGCCAATCCTTCCGCATTTGCGGCTTCGCAAATGTCAAAACCTTCTCTGACACTATTTCATCGGCGATTTCCCTGTAAATATCCTCCTGCAGAAGCGTATATTTAAGTGGAAGGTTTAATTCCTCACCGGCTTTTAGCACAGCCTTTTGGGATTCAAACACGTGTTCCGCGTCCGTGTAGGCAAGCATATTGCCGTTGTTAACAAGCCCCGTAACAGGCAAGCGGCTTATGGCATTTATGCTTCGGCAAAAATCTATCATTTTTCCCGGGGTGTCAGTTTCCGGGCGGTACATATTAAACACACAAAGAAACTCATGCGCGCCAATGGCGTCATAACAGTTTGCCAGTAATTTAAGGCCATTTTCGCCGCCGGCCAAGTCGATAATTACATCCTGCCCGGCGCGGATACGGGATAGAAACGCGAAGCTAAGGGCAGGAATATCCTGGGCTACGTGGTTTTCGAAAACCGAGCCCATTATTTCTATGCCCAGGGGCGCAAGCTCTTTTTCACGTTCGCGGCTGCGGAAAAACGGGTTGATGACGTCTAAGTCGGCGATGGTAACAGCCGCTCCTACTGCCAGCTCCATCGCCAAATTTACTACAAACTCCGTTTTTCCGCTGCCATAATACCCGGTTACGATATATGTCATCTACGAATGTAAATCCCTTTAAGGTTTTTAATCGCTTCAATTCGTGCTTCTGCCATATGGTCTGCGCAGTCATGGGCAAGCTGTCCTGTTTCGTCGGATGTTCTTAAAATTTCCAACATACGGCCATATATCATTCCAATATCCCGCACAGAAGCTTCCTCGATGTAGCCCCATTCGCTTATTTCGTAAGAGACGTTGATAACGCCCCCTGCATTGGCAACATAATCCGGTGCGTAAACAATGCCTCTTTCTTGCAGCATTTTGCCGTGTACTTTTGCTTCTTTAAGCTGATTATTGGCACCGCCGCAAATAATTTTACACTTAAATTGCGGAATAGTTTCATCATTTACAGTAGCACCTAAAGCACATGGGGCATAAATATCACACTCTGTGCTATAAATCGCGTCTATTGCAACTACTGTGGCATCAAATTCTTCCACACATTTATCTATATTTGCCTGAACTGTGTCGCATACAATCAGCCTTGCTCCGCCTTCGTAAAGCAGTTTGCAAAGGTGGTATCCAACGGCACCCACGCCTTGCACCGCAACCGTTTTGCCTTCCACACTGTCGTGTCCGTAAACATGCTTACAACAAGCCAGGATAGACTTGAATACACCCAATGCCGTATAAGGTGACGGACTGCCGGACCTGCCCGGAAGCCCAACAACATGATTTGTTTCCTTGTGAATATAAACCATATCTTGCACAGAAGTTCCCACATCCGCGGCGGTAATGTAGCGGCCGCCTAAGCCTTCCAAGTAGCGGCCAAATGCACGCCAGAAGGCTTCAGTCCGTACAGAATCTTTGCGAAGCTCTTTTGGGTCGCCGATGATTACGGATTTACCGCCCCCAAGCGGCAAACCGGCAACCGCACTTTTGTAGGTCATACCACGGGCAAGACGCAATACATCAAGAACCGCGTCTTCTTCGTTTTGATAGTTCCAAAAACGGGACCCGCCCAAAGCCGGACCCAATACTGTGTTGTGGATGCAGGTGATGGCTTTAAGCCCTGTTGATTTGTCGTGGAAGAGGCATAATTGCTCGAAGCCGTACTCTTCCATGTAACCGAATTTGTCCATTAAAATTCTCCTTTTATGGTTTATTTAAAAGCTAAAACAGCTTTCCTGCCCTTTACTTATACTCCTTCGCATCTTCCTCGCCGCGCAACACGCGCAATGCCCCTTGGGCAAGCGCGGCAAGCTCATCTTCACCGGGGTATTTGCGGACGTCGGCGATAAAGCTTACCCGCTTCGCTATTTCGCCTGTAATGTATTCACTGCGTGCAATGCCGCCGGTTAGCAAAATAGCGTCTACTTGGCCGTATACAGCTGTAGACATTGCACCTATTTCTTTGGCAATTTGGTAACACATGGCATCAATCGCCGTTTTAACTTCGGGTTCTGTTTCCGTCCGTTTTTCCAGTTCGCGCAGGTCATTAGAGCCGAAATACGCCACAAGACCGCCATTACCGGCTATCATTTTCTTAATATCTGCATGGGAATATTCGCCGCTAAAGCATAATGCCGATAAATCCCCCGTGGGCAAGGTACCGCTGCGCTCTGGGGAGAATGGGCCTTCGCCGTCAAGGGCGTTGTTTACGTCTATAACGCGGCCTTTCGCGTGTATGCCAACGGATATTCCGCCGCCCATGTGTACCACTATAAGATTAAGGTCTGTATAAGCCTTTCCAACATCCTTGCAATATTGGCGGGCGATTGCCTTCTGGTTTAGGGCATGAAAAATGGACCTGCGCTTAATAGCCGGATGACCGCTAAGACGGGAAATGTCCATAAATTCATCCACTACAACGGGGTCCACAATAAATGCGGGTTTGCCAATTTTGCGGCTAATCGCATTGGCAATAAGGCCGCCCAGGTTAGATGCATGTTGACCTTGCACACCAATGCGCAGGTCTTCAAGCATAGCTTCGTTAACATTATACGTGCCGCCTTCCAACGGCTTAACCAGCCCGCCTCGGCCAACAACAGCCGCCAGGCTTTCCACGTTGATACCCGCTTCTTTAAGCGCGTTTACAATAATGCCCATACGAAAATCGTACTGGTCTGTCATTTTTTTGTACGGGGCAAGTTCCTCAATGCTGTGGCTAAGAGTCTTTTCGAAAATAGACGTCTCGTTTTCAAAGACGCCGATTTTTGTAGACGTAGAGCCGGGGTTGATGATTAGTAGTTTCATCATACAATCTCCTCTTTTGTTTTCATTACTTGGACTCCTAAAATAACACCGATAACGCAATTGATATAAGTTTAGAATCCGCAGAGTCTGCACGTGATGTTAACACAATTGGCCGCTTCGCGCCCAGCACAACCCCGCCGCAACGGGCATTTGCCAAAAACGCCAGGGCTTTGTACAGTACATTGCCCGCTTCAATGTCCGGGGCAACCAGCAAATCTGCGTCACCCCCCACCGGGCTGTCAATCCCTTTAATTTCGCAAGCTTCCTTTGATATGGCATTATCCAACGCCAACGGCCCGTCTGTAATGCAATTGGGGAGCTGCATTTTTACAATTTCTGCCCATTCCAAAGTGGCGGGCATTTTTTCGTCAACTTTCTCTTTTGCAGCAAGCAAAGCTGTCTTTGGGGCAACAATTCCCATGTTGTTCAAAGCTTCTACGGCATTTTCGATAATTTGTGTCTTATCTTCAATAGTTGGGGCGATGTTTATTGCGGCGTCTGTAAGGAACAGTAACTTATGGTATGTTGGCAATTCGAACGCGGCTATATGACTTAGTTTGCGGTTTGTCCGTATGCCCGTTTCCCGGTCCAAAGCCGCCCGCATAATAACGGATGTATCAATCAGGCCCTTCATAAGGGCAGTCGCAGTACCATCCGCAACCAAGGCCACTGCCTTTTTACAGGCAAGTAAATCATCCGGCTCGTCTATCATTTCAAACCCGCTTATGTTTAACCCTGCTTCACCGGCAATTTTTTGTGTTTTTATTTTATCGCCAACTAAAATAAAACCGGCAAGCCCTTTTTCAAAGGCGTGAACACAGGCTTCCAACACATGTAAATCGGCGCAGGCAGCCACGCTTACAATGGATTTACCGCGATTTGCGGCCTTTTCGAACAAATTATTAATACAATTGATAATTTTTCCTCCTGTCGTGATGTAATTACAGCTGAATTATATCACGTATTCACAAATACTTCAAAGCATATTTATAAAATTTATTTACGATGTACCAAAAAAAAGCCCCCATGATAGGGAGCTTTTGTATATATTTAATTTCCAAAGGCGGCTTGGTCGTTATTGGGGCTTGCGCGTTTATCTAGCTGCGGGAAACGGCCTTCCAATGCTGCAAAAGAAATTTCTACGTCTTCATGAACTTCTTTTTCGCTAAAGCAGCCTACCGCAACCATATCCTGCTTACGCAAGGCGTTCCAGCTAAATGTTAGGCCAACGTAAGGGGTTACACGGCCTGCGGCCATTGGCTTAATTGTCATTACAGGCTTTTTGGCACCGTGAATAATACCCGCAATTGTCTCTATTTCAATTTGCATCAGGAAGCCCATACAATTAAAAATTTGGATGTATGTTTGCACATCATAGCCATTGTTGTCAGAAAAAGTAATAAGCTCCGGCATGTGGGCAGACAGGCCGGGAATAAGCCCTGCGTCCCTAATCATGGATGTGTAATCGTTAATGCGCGTAATTTCCCGTTTGTTTTTGTTAACTAATTCTTCCGCACTGGAATGGTGAATAAGGCAGAAAGTTGCGCCAGCCTTCGCGCATTGCTTTATTGTAGCCTCTGCCTCGCGGCGTGCATCGGGTGAATCGGACACATTTACAATTGGAGTGTCGATTCTGATAAGTTTTTTGCCGGTTTTGTCTTCTGCGTACTCTATTGCTTCGCGCATTAACGGATTACCGCCAATTGGCCCCATTATACTGTCGATGCCGTAGGAAAGATACGCTTCCAACTGCGGAAAAAAGTCTTCCGGCTTTGCGAAAGTCTCTTTTATCCGAGAATCCGCCGCCGGGCTTTGATGGCTCCAGCCAAGCATCCAGTTAGTGCCTATCAGCATACGGGATACAGATACACCCGCCACTTCCGTTCTTGGAAATTGTTTGTTCATACCAACACTCCTAGTCTCTTTAATACTAACTTGCTGCCATTGTGTTTACAATTTTAACACGAAATTAAAATTTTACAATGATTTAAGCCCATCTTCTTTTTTTAGCAACTCTTCTTTTTGTATTGTCAGGCGCGCATACTCCTCACTTGGATTGTTTGTATACTTTTCTGCAACTTGTTTTCTTGCTTCCTCACCAAGTTTTGATAATTGCTGCTCCAGCTCCTTTACAGAAATGCCCTTAAAAAGCATATCCGCAAGCCACAACCTGTATTTGTTGGCTTTAGTGCTTGGACAGGTTTGGATTAGACTAATGAGATTTTTGAAGTCGAGAACTTCTGTAAAATGATACTTGCCGTTTGGGGATTCGAATTTCAAGTGGTGACTCACAGTCACCACTTCATTTTTTGCGATATTCTGCCTATATTTGAGCCGCTTCCAGTAACCCCTTGCGGTTTTATGGTCGCTGTCCGGTTGGTTCACTCCCAAAAGGGGTGTAGCTATGGGCGTGTATGAGGTATTAACTCTGCTGATTTCATTTATTAGCTTGTACCTTGCATATCGTAGGTGTGTTTGTTGAAAAACAAATGCACCGGATAAAAAACGCAGAAATAGCCGTCCTCGGCAAAGGTAACGACTATTCGCATCAGAAAACTCTGTAATTAATTAGACGTGAACCAGCCGACTTACGGTTGTAATTCTACAAAGTCAGTGGTTGCTCGCTGGCTTTGTTTTACTATATCTTATTTGGTGGTAGTTAGTCAAAAAATTTTTCGCAATTGTCAAACCAACTTTGTCAAAGTTTATTTTTGTATACAATACAAATCCTGGGGCATGACGATGGGGTCGCACAAATCTGCAAGGCTGCTGTCCGCTATTGTACGTCTGTCATATATAATCACTCCGGTGAGTTTTATTGATGCAAATTTACCAGAGATGTAGTAATAGTTCAAATTTTGTTGTCATTCCGGGCTTGTCCCGGAATGACAATACACTACAACTTCCCCAACTCCTCTACCAGCAGCAAATCCTTAACCTTAATAAACGTGCCCTTCATGCCAAGTGATCTTGTCTCAATAAGGCTTGCGCCTTCCAGCTTTTTAAGGGCTGCGGTTACAACGGAACGGGTAAAACCAAGCCTGTCTGCAATGTGACCGGCCACTAACAGCCCTTCGTTTTTGCCACCCTGCTCCAATTCCTTTAAAATTTCTGTTGCCGCTTCAAGTTCGGAAAAAGAGAGGGTATTTATCAGGTTACGAACCCCTTCCCGCCGCCGCTGTTTATCTGCGATAAGCTTGGTATCCTGCTGCCGCAGCATAATTGTACATACTGAAATGGCGATGCCTAAAGCAAGGTTTTCTTCCTTGCTAAATGCATCGCCAAAACGGCATAGTGATATGTTTCCTATGACAGAATCCCCTGCCATAATTGGTAAGCCCAGGCAATGTTCTACATCGCCGCTTTTTGTATTGTTTGGCTGTAAAAGTTCTACAACAACTTGGCTGCTTTGGTTTGTGACGGTTACTGCTGCATGTGTATGGGCGCGCAACAAATCGCAGACATCCTCGCAGGCTGCCATGGTACGGCCTTGCAATAACTGATTAAGTTGGGCAACAAACAAGGAAATGTTCATAACAAACACCTCATGAAAATCTTTTCAATTACCTATACATCCTCACCCTCTTGGGCTTCATATGCATAGGTACAGCCAGTACAGGCAACCAACCGCTTGGTACGCCCTTTTTCAACTAAAAATTCGCCGCATTCCGGGCATTTTTCTCCGGTGGGCAGGTTCCAGGAAATAAAATCGCATTCCGGGGATTTATCGCAGCCGTAATATTTGCGGCCTTTTTTCGATTTTTTCACAACAACTTGGCCGTCGCACAATGGACACATTACCCCTGCTTCTTCAAACATGGGCTTAGCATTGCGGCACTCTGGGAAACCGGGACAGGCCAAAAATTTACCAAAACGGCCAAACTTTATTACCATGTTGCGCCCACACAGGTCGCATTGGATATCCGTTTCTTCATCTTTTATTTCTATATCGCCAATTTTTTCTTCCGCTTCTTCAATTTGTTTTGCAAAACGCGGATAAAAATCGCGGAAAACATCTTTCCATTCCATTTCCCCATGCTCGACACTGTCCAATTCATTTTCCATACGGGCGGTAAAGTCCACATCTACTATGCTTTCGAAGTATTCGGCCATTATCTCGTTGACAATTTCACCAAGTTCTGTTGGATACAGTACTTTATTTTCCTTGGTCACATAACCGCGGTTCATCAAAGTAGTAATTGTTTGGGCAAAAGTACCGGGGCGGCCAATGCCCAATTCTTCCATAGTGCGTACCATGCTGCCTTCAGAGTATCGCGGCGGGGGCTGGGTGAAATGTTGTGCAGGCTTGTACTCCAACACCTTTAGCTTGTCGCCTACAGATAAGGCGGGCATGGTTACGTCTTTTTCAGAATCTTCGTTTTTGCTGTACACTGCAAGATAACCGTCAAATTTAAGCACAGAACCGCTTGCACGAAAGGTTACCACTCCGGCATTTATTCCTATGGAAAGGGTATCATAAACAGCTTGGGGCATTTGACTTCCAATAAAACGCTCCCAGATTAATTTGTACAGTTTGTACTGTTCGCCGGAAAGAGAAGCTCTAATTGCTTCCGGCCTACGGGCAGCACTTGTGGGGCGGATGGCCTCGTGAGCGTCTTGGGTGCGGCCTCTGGATTTATATTCCGGCCTTTCGGCAGGCAGATAATCGGTGCCATAGTTTTTCAAAATTATATTTTTCGCGTCCTCGTAAGCTTCGTCAGAAATACGGGGTGAGTCTGTACGGATATAAGAAACCAGGCCTACAGTACCTTCGCCTTTAACATCTACACCTTCGTACAATTGCTGGGCAATGCGCATTGTGCGGCTTGTTGCGTAGCCAAATAATTTACTTGCTTCCTGCTGCAGCGTGCTGGTGGTAAAAGGCGCAGGCGGTTTTTTGTGGCGCGTTCCGTGTTTAACGTCCACTACTTCAAACTCACCTTTTTGTACGGCTTCCAAAACCGCATGAACGTCTTCCTCTGTTTTAAGCTCATTACCGCCGTTGCCGCTTACACTGTAACGGGCAGTAAGCTTGCCTTTGCCGCTTTTGGCAGAAACCGGGGAAAGATCAACTTCCAAAGTCCAATATTCTTCCGGTATAAATTGCTCTATTTCTTCTTCCCTGTCACAAACCAATTTTAACACAACAGACTGCACACGGCCCGCACTAAGCCCCTTTTTCACTTTTTTCCAAAGCAGCGGGCTAATTCGGTAGCCAACCATGCGATCCAGCACACGGCGGGCTTGTTGTGCATCCACCAAATCCATGTCTATTTGGCGGGCTTCTTTCAACGCCTTTTTTACGGCAGTTTGAGTTATTTCATTAAATACGATCCGCTCTGTGTTGGCTTCATCCAGCTTTAAAGCATGCAATAAATGCCAGCTTATGGCCTCACCTTCGCGGTCGGGGTCAGTTGCAAGATACACTTTTTTGGCCGTCTTTGCCTGTTTACGCAAATTAGCCAAAATATCGCCCTTACCGCGGATTGTAATGTACTTGGGCTCGTAGTCGTTGTCCACATCTACCCCAAAGCTGCTTTTGGGCAAATCACGGACATGACCTACACAAGCTTCTATTTTATAGTTACTGCCTAAAATTTTCTTAACTGTTTTAGCTTTGGACGGTGATTCCAAAATAATTAAATTTTTAGCCATATTTTCGCCTCGTTTTTCATTTAATTCCTTATATACCGTGCGCCGGGCAGCTTTTTCGCCAGGCCTTTTAATTCTAAGCCGGTGCATACAAGGTGCAGCCTGCCGATATCCATTGTTGTTACATCTGCCAACTTATCAAAACTTATTGGTTCTAACGACAACCTATCATACACTTGTTTTTCATCCGGCGCAAGGTTGCTTTTAGAATTTTTTGAATTTTGTGGCAAATTCTCCGCAATCGGCATGGGAGTAATGCCAAGTATGTTTAAAACATCTTCGTGGCATGAAACAGGAAACGCGCCGTCACGAATCAACTGGTTTGTGCCCTGGCTAAGTTTGCTTGAGATATTCCCCG
The DNA here is from genome assembly GCA_009786175.1 of Bacillota bacterium. The sequence goes on from WQTQ01000199.1 coordinate 12,255, forward strand.
GTACAGCCAAAACTTCCCGCCCTTGTTCTTGTGCCTGATCTACAGTGATTAGTGTACCGCTTTTAAGCCCGGCCTCCGTTACAATTATCCCACAGCTTAACCCGCTAATTATACGGTTACGCGCCGGGAAAAACGCTGGTGCCGGACGCACACCGGGCGCGTATTCTGAAATTACACATCCATTTTTTACAATGGAATCCCGCAATTCCCTATTTTCGGCAGGGTAACAAATATCCACACCGCAGCCCAGTACGGCAATAGTCACTCCCCCACCCTGCAGTGCCCCGCGATGCGCCATACTGTCCACACCACGGGCCATACCGCTTACAATTACAACCCCTGCCGCGGCTAAAGGCTGAGCGAGCAAACGAGCAGTTAAAAGCCCATATTCCGAGCATTTTCGTGATCCTATTATTGCAACTTTATTAGTATTGTCCGGCGGAAGCGTTCCTATGAAAAAAATCCCTACAGGCGGGTCGGGTATTTCTTTTAAAAGAGAAGGGAACAGCGAATTTTCTCGTGAAATATACACTACCCCTTTAGACTGCATATTATCTAAAAATTCCTCTATGTATTTTAGATTTCTGTGCATAGAAATAAAATTAAACCCATGATGGGCCGCCCCCATTGCCTGCTGCAATTCATCAATAGGTGCCTTAAAAACAGCCCCTGCGCTGCCAAAAATTTCAAGCAGAGCATTGAGCTTGCGTGAGCCAACCTGATGTACCAAAGAAGAGAGCCACAGCATGTATATGTCATCATACATTAAAAACAATCCATTCCGTAAAAATTGGGCACGTCAAGTCATGCCCCATGTGTTATAATACATCTATACCGATAATTGTAAAGAGGTTTTTGAAATGTTTAACATAAAAAATTTTCTTTTTCTTGCAGGAACCGTATCATTAATTGCCACAATTCGTGGCGCGTTTTTAAGCGGCATACATAACAATACCACGTTGTTCCTAATTGGAATAACATTGGCCTTGTGGGGCTATGGGTATTTTTTTGACCGTCTAAAAAAAATAAAATGGCTTACAATGGCCATATTTACAACAATTGCTGTAACAATTATTTTCTCTGCAGCTTTATTTTTTTACGGCAGACAATCCACTTCTGTTTTTAACGAAGACGTTGCCATTGTTTTGGGCGCAGGCACCCGCAACGGCGAAATATTAAGCACCCTTGCCCGCCGGTTAGACGCGGCAGTGTCTTATCACCGGCAAAACCCGGGTGCATTAATTATCGTTTCCGGCGGCCTTGGGCATAGGGAAGCTTTGACAGAAGCTTACGTAATGGCTCGGTATTTAACAGAGCGCGGCGTTTGCCCAAGCCGCATTTTATTGGATGAGTTGGCCTACTCCACATATTCCAATATGAGATATTCCAGAAAAATTATTGATGAATATTTCAACCACATCCCAAGTGTTGTTGTAATCACCAGCAATTTTCACATGTACAGGTCTGTGCGGTTTGCCCGGCAAGTTGGATTGGATGCGAACATCTATCCGTCTACAGTGCCATGGTATGCCGTGCCTTTTGCGTATTTAAGGGAAGTTGCGTCAGTTGTGAAAATGTGGTTGATTGGGCGGTAGAATACCGTGATTAGCTTTTAAAACATTATAAATCCATACAAATTAAAAGATGCAACCCCCAAGATTACCATTACTGCGGCAATAATAGCCAAGTGCAGCGGGTATGCCACATAAAACAGCCATTTTGCCGGTTTTCCTCTGTCACCGTTGTAGTTGCGAATTAAAATGGCACCCAAGAAGCAGCCAACCGCAAATATCGGCGTTACCAACATTAATTCTGCTGTCATGCCGGTCATTGCAACTGCAGCATATACTTCTTCCGCAAGTTCACCTGTTGTAAGGTAGATTAGCGGAGCAATTGCGCTAAGTATTCCAAACACCGCAAAAATAATCCCGGATATAATCCCCGGCAGGGTACGTCTGCGGCTTTCTTTTTTAATGATGTAGTACAGAAGCGGTACCAAAACACCTATGAAAAATAAATCCATAAACATGGCTGCAGCACACGCAACAATGAACAAAAGCCAAAACAGAAAACGGATTTTTATCTTATCATACATAAGCAAAACAAATAAGCTTAATGCAATAGTGAACATAATGTTTAAGAAAAACCCTGACCCAAGTATATCTGTTACACCAAGTACCGTAGGGTGAAACGCCTGCGCAATTATACCAAACATTAACAGGCGTCCAATATATTTTTTCAAGTTGGAAGTATATTTATATCCTTCCACCACAAAGTACGCCATAATAACATAAGTAAGCCCACCGGCAGCATACAAAATAAGCAGCGGTACCAGCGGTAAAACAGGCGCAAGACCTATGGCAACGTGGTTGGCAATCATACCGATAACCGCAATCCATTTTAGAGTGTAAGCATCAAAAGACAGTGATTTCATAATTTCCTCCTAATTTTAGTAAGTGTTACCCCCTGATATCACATTGGCAATGTGATATCAGGGGGTACAAGAATTAATAATTTTTCAGTTTAAGTTCAAAATATGCTTTTGGGTGCTTACAAACCGGACACACCTCAAGTGCATTTTTCCCGTTGTAACTATGGCCGCAATTTCTGCACTCCCATACTGATTCAGTACTGCGGGCAAATACATCGCCGTTTTCAATATTGGCAAGAAGCTGACGGTACCGCTCTTCGTGTTCTTTTTCGATTTTGGCAACGCCTTCAAACAGGTCGGCAATTCGGTCAAACCCTTCTTCCCGTGCTTCCTTGGCGAAATCAGCATACATTTCTGTCCACTCATAATGTTCGCCGGCGGCGGCATCCGCAAGATTAGTAAGCGTATCGGGTACACTGCCGCCGCACAGTAACTTAAACCACAGTTTTGCGTGTTCCTTTTCATTGTCCGCCGTTAGTGTAAACAATGCGGCAATCTGCTCATAACCCTCCTTTTTGGCCGCTGACGCATAGTACGTGTACTTGTTTCTGGCCTGAGATTCCCCCGCAAAAGCCGCCTGCAAATTGGCTTCTGTCCTGCTTCCTTTTAGTTCTGACATTATGCTACCTCCTTGGGTTTAAAATTACGAAACTATTTCGCTATATAACATTATATCTTGTAAACCGCCACAATTACAATCAATTTCTGTGATAATACATAAAAATCATTGCTTTTGTGATACTAATTAAAAGCGAGGTGGTTTCTTATGAGGAAATGGATGAAAAAATTAGCATACATCACAATTGCAATCGCACTGCTAAGTGTATGCGTAAATATGTTTCTTGCACCCCACAACATTGCAGCCGGCGGCCTTACAGGCCTTGCAATTATTTTGGAGTCTTGGCTTGGGCTTGGACGTTCTACAGTTATTTATGTAGGTAACGGGCTGGTTCTTTTGCTTACGTTTTTCTTCCTTGGCAAAGAAATATTTTTAAACACGGTAATTGGGGCCACTCTTTTGCCGGTGTTTATAGGCATTGTACCCCGCATTACTTTAGTAAGTGACACCATGCTTTCTGTAGTAATAGGCAGTGCGCTTTTTGGTGTTGCCGTAAGCATTTTATATCATAACAAAGCATCCAGCGGCGGAACTGCTGTCCCACCGCTGATTTTAAAAAAGCATTTTAACATTAGCCCGTCAATTGGGCTGTTTATCACAGACGGAGTTGTTGTGCTGCTTTGCCTGTTCGTATTTGACGTAGACAAATTTTTCTTCGCCATTCTTTCAATTTTCATAACGTCCGCTGCAATGAACTATATCGAAAACGGCGCGAATAAAAAGAAAATGGTATATATTATCAGCCAATTTCACGAAGATATTACAAAGGATATCCTTAACGACATCGGCCGGGGCGTAACAATGATTCCTTCCATAGGCGCATTCGAAAACCAAGAAAAGCCAATGCTAATGGCCACAATGGACGCTAAAGACTATCAGCAGCTTTTGACAATTGTAAATAAGCACGACAAGGAAGCGTTTATGATTACTGATACGGTTTCCGATGTTCACGGTCAAGGGTTTACCTATGAATCCGGAAGTATATAAAAAAGGGCATTAAAAAAGAGCTGTCTGTTGACAGCCCTAATTGCTAACCAATTCAAATACATTTACGCTGTTAACAGCGGTTAGTCTTGGAAAAACTACTTTTGCATTATTGATATTTGTAATTTCCATTTCCATAACAAAACCAATTTCGACTGCGGTATCGTTGCGGTCAAGTACCACATCAAAGTCTAGGCTCATCCCTGTAAGATTGTTATTGTTATTTTGTGAAAAGTCAAAGGCAAAATTTAGAACATTAACGAATTGTGCCAGTCTGACCAAAATATTTCTGCTGCTAAGCTCTGCCAGAACTTCATCTATCATGGCTTCCAACTCTTCAGCAGTTGGTATTGTTGTATCCGTAAGATGTTCTGCAACAGCATCACTAAGGTCAAGTACCATAAACTGGCGGCTGAACGCTCTGTTTTCCATGGCAAGCATCATACGCAAAATTGTGGGTAATTCCAAAATTATTCTCATTGTCGGGTCGTCTAAATCGGTAAAATCCATGTCCAGCCAAGTTCTTACCGGTACCCTGCCAAATACGGACCCAAAAAGAACTTCCGTATACATTTGTACAAATGCTTCGCCGTCATTTACAACAGAACCTGTCACGGTCGCGCCTATTTCTGAACCGCCGAAAACAAATGCCGTAAGTAAATTTAGACCCGCGTCGTCAAAAAAGTCACCGGAAATGGTAAAATCTGCAGCAAAATCAAATGATTCCGGTGTTTGCAACTGCTGTACAGCCGGCAACCGTGACGCTTGCACGGGTATTACCAGGCCCATCACTAAAACAAGTGCAAGTACTATTCTTGCAAATTTTTTCATAACAATTCCTCCTTGAATTATTCATATGCCCTGTTTGGACGGAGTTTACGCAACGATTCGCCAATCTTTTTTTCCACACCATTTTCGGTTGGTTTATAATACACGCGATTGGCAAGTTCATCCGGCAGATATTGCTGTGGTATAAAGTTACCGGGATAACTGTGTGGATATTCGTAACCTACGCCGCGGTTTAATGACGATGCGCCCTTGTAATGGGCATCTTGTAAATGTGACGGAATAGATTTTATTGCCACCTTTTGAACATCTGAAAGAGCAGAAGTTATGGCACTGCAGGAAGCATTGCTTTTTGGCGCGCAAGCCACATACGCCGTTGCCTGAGAAAGCGCGAACATTCCTTCCGGCATACCGATAAATTGTATCGCCTGAAATGCCGCAACCGCTACTTGCAAAGCATGCGGGTCTGCGTTACCCACATCTTCCGAAGCGCAAATTACTATGCGCCTGGCTATAAATTTTGGGTCTTCCCCGGCGTATATCATACGCGCAAGGTAGTAAATGGCGGCGTCCGGGTCCGAACCGCGCATACTTTTTATAAAAGCGGATATGGTGTCGTAGTGGTTATCGCCGTCACGTTCGTAACGCAGGGCGCGTTTTTGTATACAGGCGGCCGCTACATCCAGATCAATTACAATTTCACCCGTCACAGGATCCGGCCCTGTGGTTAAGGCCGCAAGTTCCAACGCATTCAGTGCAGTCCTTGCATCGCCCCCGGCAACATCCGCCAAAAACTCTATTGCATTTTCGTGGGCTGTAATTTGCAAATATCCAAGGCCGCGTTCGCTATCTTCCAAGGCACGGTGTATTAAAGTAAGTATATTTTCCCGGGTTAAGGGATACAGTTCGAAAATTACGGAACGGGATACCAGAGCCTTGTTAACTTCGAAGTACGGGTTTTCTGTGGTGGCACCAACAAGAATTATGGTGCCGTCCTCTACATATGGCAGCAGTGCGTCTTGCTGCGCTTTGTTAAAGCGGTGGATTTCATCCACAAAAAGTATCGAACGCTTGCCGTACAGCTCTATTGCCGTTTTAGCGTTTTCAACGGCCCGCTGTATATCTTTTACACCGGCCGCAGTTGCGTTTAGCTGGGTGAAAACAGATTCCGTTGCCCCGGCAATAATCCGTGCCAAAGAGGTTTTACCCGTCCCGGGCGGACCATACAGCACTAAAGATGTAAGCTTGTCGGCCTTAATCGCCCTGGTTAGAAGTGTATTTTGACCTATAATATGTTCCTGGCCTACCCATTCTTCCAGGGTTGTCGGGCGCATACGTGCCGCCAACGGGGCTCCTTTTTTGTGATTATTACGGTTTTCTTCAAAAATATCCACTTGCGCTCTTACCTTAGTTTTTCGTCGTTCATCTTATCTTGGATGCTGGTTAGGAAGCCGCACATCATCCTGTTGATTGCAGGATTAATTGTAGTTTCGTCATCGTTTACCTTAAAATCTGTACTGATATTTGTCATATCGTAGAAGTATAACATGTCTACAAGCCGCATTACATTCAGCAAGAAAGATGTAAACACGATTTCTGAATGACGGTTACCGTTTAGGGTTATAACGTCAAATAAATCTTGACGGTTTTTTAACTCCTCCATAACTGACGGATGAAGCTCTTTGTGTGCTTTATGGCGGCTGTACACTATTGACAGATTATCGTCTTCACGTTTACGCGCCAGCAAACGCTGAATAATGTACTCTATATCGGCTTTAATGTCTACAACCAATACGCGCCAATTATTTTCTTTGGCAAACCTGATAAGGTCTATTGCCTGCTTTCGGTTACGCGGGAAACCGTCGATAAGCCCCGGTGTATT
>WQTQ01000200.1 GCA_009786175.1 Bacillota bacterium
AGAACTGTCATGCAAAGTACAAAAGAGCGGTTACTGTCCGCAATCAATTCCGTACTGCCTTTAGAAGATTATAGCGAAACAGACTATGTGTTAAGTGAAAAATACCGCATATCTGCCGTAGCCATGGTTTACATCTTGCAGAAATTATCAAAAGACTTCCATTTCACCATTAATGACGACTTTGTAGACGCGCTGGACATGTGTACATTCGGTCGCTTGGAAGAATTATTAGAGCAATACAGCGGTACGGCCCGTAACTTACAACAGACGGTATGTTACAAAGAGTCTCACACAGACTCCCTTTCCAGCAACTCGTAAGGCACATAGTTTCTCCCTTTAAATTTCTCGCCCTTAGATATGCTTATAAGCGTATCCACTGCCATACGCCCCATATTATGAAAGTCTTGCCGCACAGTGGCAATGGAAGGGCTGGTATATTCCAATGCCGTAAGCCCGTCAAAGCCCACCAGCGCAATGTCTTTTCCTATTTTAAGGCCCGCTTCCTTTATTGCGCGCATAGCCCCAAGTGCCATAAGGTCGCTGGATGCAAAAACGCCTTGGATGTCCCTATGGGCTTCAAGGGTTTTTTTCATATTTACATATGCCGTATGCTCGTTAAACTCGCCGGATATAATAATCACGTCCTCCGGTGCAAGGCCTAAACAGCCGACGGCTTTAAGGAAGCCCTCTTTCCTGCGCATGGTAACGTCCGCATTGGGGGATCCTAAAATATGGCACAGCTTTCGTATTCCTTTACTGTGCATAAGCCGGACAACGTCTTTTGCGGCCTGCACATTGTCTGTAGAAATAAATGCAGCCGTAGAGCTTTCATGCTCTATGTCTATAAGGACACAGGGCAGCGGGCTTTCCAGCAGCTCTGTAAGATACGGGTCATTTATGTCCAGGCCGTGGACTATAGCCCCCAACAAGCGGTGGTGCTTGCAAAAATCTACATAGCTGTAATCTTTCTTCTTTATTTGCGTGGTGGTAAACAGCGTCAAATCCATCTCCAACTCGCTGCTCCGTTCCTGTACGCCGCTTACTATGCGGAAAATGTATTCGTCCTTAGCGGAATTGGTGTTCAAATTGTTTATGATAAGCCCTAAATATGGCTGCACCCCACGAGAAAGTTCTGCCGCAGACTTGCTGGGGATGTAGCCAAGTTCCTTGGCTGCTTTAAAAATCCGTTCCTTTGTGGCGTCAGATATCCCGCCATAGTTATTAAACACCTTTGACACCGTGGAAATGTTTACTTCTGCCAGTTTGGCTACATCTTTTATTGTAATCACGGGCAACCTCCTAAATTTCATACAACTATAGTACAAGAAGCTGTGCATTTGTCAAAGGAATTGCTGAAAACTTCTTGACATAGAATTGTAACATGATATAATTTGCTAGGAAAACGCTTTCCTAAAGGATTGGAGATGCAAATGTACCGTATCAAAAATAACGAAAGTAATTTAGTGCTGGAAGTGCTAAAAAACGGCAATATCCGTAAGATAAACGCCGATAACAAAATGGTTAACCAGCTAATAGGCACAAACCTAGAGCCTATGGTACACAATATATATCTGCGGGTTAAAGACACAAACGGGGAAATTTTAAAATATTTTCCGCTAATAGGCAGCTGTGCAAACAAAGGGTTTTCCGTAAACGGCAATCAGGTGACATACAAGGGGAAAGCGGCGGATATGGCGTACACAGTTTGCGTTAGCTTGTCCGATTCTGCGTGGTTTTATGATATTTTTTTGCAAAACTACGGTGCGTCACAAATAGTAGACTTAGTGTACACCCAAGATGTTGGTCTTGCAACGGAAGGACACGTTACCAACAACGAGGCATACAATTCCCAATACATCGACCATAAGGTATTTGAAACCCCGGAGGGATATGTGCTTTGCTCTAGGCAAAACCAAGTGCAAATGGGCGGTTTTCCATTTTTGCAGCAAGGCAGCCTTGGCCATTGCGCAGCTTTTTCTGTTGACGGCTTTCCATTCTTTGGGCTAGAGTACAAATTTGACAACAAAATTGGCGACCTGGGCAAAAGAAAGCTTAATAACCGTCTTTACCAATACGATTTTGCATATTCAGCCCTCCAAAGCCGGGATATAAACCTTGAAAATGTTGCAACATTTACATTCTATGGCCTGTTTAAGTCAAATTTGCCAACGCGTATAACCGAGCCTGTGTCTGTGCAAGAAATCAAGAAGCTGCACAGGAAGCTTACTTTTGCAGAGCCTTCTGTCTACGAAAATTTCCCGGTGGAAGTAGACCTTACCAAAACCATATCGTCTGCACCCCTTTCTCCGGAAGACATCCACAGCTTATACCCCACCCGTTTTAGCGAAGAATTTGAAGGCAAAGACCTTTTGAGCTTCTTTACAGAAACCGGCGAACACGTTGTATTAATGGAAAAGGAACGCCATGTAGAACGCCCCCACGGCCATATCATCATCAATTTTTCAGACTCACCCCTTGGCACCATGGCATCTACAAACTGGATATACGGCGTATTTGCGTCCCATGTGGTGCTTGGCAACACCAGCTTTAATAAGCTGGACACCAACTGCCGCAACGGGTTAAATGTGTCAAAGGCGTCCGGCCAGCGGCTAATGGTTAAGCAAGACGGCGCGTACAAGCTGCTAACCATGCCCGCAGTGTACGAAATGGGCTTTAACTACGCAAAATGGCTGTACAAGCTGGGCGAAGATATAATTGAAATCCGGTCGTATATAGGCGCGGACGCTAAGGTGCTAAAGCTTGAGGTTATATCCCATAAGGGTATTGCGTACGACTTTCTTTTGTATGATGTGCTGGAGCGTGGGGTTAAGATAACTTGCAGCAACGGCGCAATCCGCGCTGTCTATGAAGAAAGCACCATGACCGCAAACGCCTATCCAAACTTAGCCTTTGAAATGAGCATAGATACTCCTTGTAAAATTTCTGATGACAGCCGCTTTTACCCTCAAATGGGAAGCCAAGGCGAAAACCTGCTGGCATTAGAAATATCTGCCTGCTCAAAATTCATCTTAAAAACATCCGCGACACTGGACGGGAACATTGAAGCCGCAGACATAAACTTTCACACAGAAAAAGAACTGTACAGAAGCAAGCTTTCCGCAAGCATTTTGGATTTCCATTTACAGCATGAAAATCAACCGGTAAGAAAATGCAACCAGTTGGTATTATGGTTTAGCCACAATGCCCGTGTACATTACGCATCGCCCCACGGGCTAGAGCAGTACACCGGTGCCGCTTGGGGCACAAGGGATGTATGCCAAGGGCCGTTCGAATACTTCCTGACAACCCAAAACTTTGACGTGTGCCGCAAAATTCTTGAAACCGTATATCGCCATCAATATCTGGAAAACGGTAACTGGCCCCAATGGTTCATGTTTGACAACTACCGCAATATCCAGGCCGGTGACAGCCATGGGGACATTATTGTATGGCCGCTTAAAGCCCTTGCGTCATATTTAACAGCCACGGGAGACTATGGCGTTTTGGATGAGCAAATCCCATACACCCACATAAACGGCTACAACTTCACGGAAGAGACAGAGACTCTGTTCGCTCATGCAAAGCGGCAAATAAACGTCATACAACAAAATTTCATAAGCGGAACATTTTTATCATGCTATGGGGGCGGAGACTGGGACGACACACTGCAGCCTGCCAACCATGAACTTGCAAAAAACATGGTAAGCGGATGGACAGTCCCGTTAACTTACCAGACATTTAAGGAATTTGCCCGGGCAATTCAAGGTTACGACAATGAATTTGCAGAAAATTTAATGACACTGGCGGGCAATATCCGCGCAGACTACAACAAGTACTTGATAAAAGACGAAATTGCCGCAGGCTTTCTGTTATTTGAAGAAGGCGAAATCCAATGCCTGCTTCACCCGTCAGACCATAAAACAGGCATAAACTATCGCTTATTACCCATGATAAGGGGTATAATTAGCGAAATGTTTACGCCGCAGCAAGCCGCCAAGCATTACAGCTTGATAAAGGAACACCTGTACCACCCGGACGGGGTTAGGCTTATGAACACAACCGTTACCTACAATGGGGGCGAAAACCACTATTTTATGCGGGCAGAAACAGCCGCCGCCTTCGCCAGGGAAGTAAGCCTGCTTTACGCCCACGCCCACATCAGGTTTGTAGAGGCCATGGCAAAATTGGGCAGCCCGGACGAAGTGTGGCAGGGGCTGCTTAAATTAAACCCCATAAAACTTGACGAAACCGTTCCAAATGCTGCCCGCCGCCAAAGCAATGTGTACTTTACCAGCAGCGAAGCCGCATTTGAAAACCGTTATGACGCAATGGAGAATTTTGATAAAATCAAAGCCGGGGAAATTGCGGTAAAGGGTGGCTGGCGGTTGTATTCCAGCGGGCCGGGTATTTATCTGCACCAGTTAGTGTCAAAAATGCTGGGGCTGCGCATTAAACAAGGCGATGTAATTTTAGACCCAATACTGCCAAAAGCCTTAGACGGGCTGGTGTTCAGCTACAAGATATTGGGTAAGCCCGTAAAAATCCACTACCACGTAACCGGTAATCCCGTATCAAAAATTTTATTAGACGGCCAAGAAATAAGCTTCACCCAAATCAACGAACCTTACCGCAATGGCGGGGCATTGTTCCCCGCGGAAATTGTGGAGGAAAACAGCATCATAGAAGTATATTGCTAGAAGCGACGCCCGTCGCTTCCCGAAGGAAGCGGAGGCGGGCTTTGCCCGCTGTAGCGGCGGGGCTTGGGGCAGAACCCCATTCAATTAGATAGGAGACAGTGAAAATGAAAAAACTTTTACTCGTAAGTTTATTGCTGGTTGCTGCATTGGTAATGGCAACAGCATGTAACCGCAACGGCGGCGATGGCGGGACAACTGCCAACAACGAGCCCGTTATCTCGCACACACCAACACCCCCGGCAGACAACAATGCCGCCGGTGAGACAGAAGCCCCTGTTGCAACACCTCCGGCAGATGGTGAAACTGTCGTATTGCGTTACGCAAACTGGAATCTGGGTACAGAAGAAGACAACAACATCGAGCGTCGTATGATTCAAGCCTTTATGGATGCGCACCCGCACATTCGTATCGAAATTGACGAAAGCATCACCGGCGACTGGACAGAAGCCCTTGCAATTGCCGCCAGTGTGGGCAATTTGCCAGACGTTTTCATGGTAAACGATACAGGTATGATGGCAGCAAACGGCTGGCTTCGCGACATCACAGAAATTTCTAATGCGGATTCCGAATTTGTAAATCTTCCTGCATCAATAAGAAACGCCACACAAATTAACAATGTTGTTTACACGGTGCCGTTTGCACAGTTTATGTTGGGTTACTTTGTAAACCGTACATTGTTTGAAGAGCTTAACCTTGACCCGCCGGAATTTGGCATATCTGTAGACGACTTTGTCAGACTTGTAAGGCAAACCACAGATTTAAACCGCCCAACAATCGGCCTTAACTATTCAAACCAAATCCTTTATTGGCTGCCCGGCGCACGCAACCCAAACCTGGGCTTCTTTGCTTATGACGGCGTAGCCTACGCGCTTAATTCGCCGGAAATGCTGGAAGCTGTAAGCCTGGCAACAGAGCTTGCCGCAACAGGCATGACATACGGCGGCCTTGATTATGACCAGCGGGCTGTTTTCGCAATGCCTTGGGCCGGCGGCGCATTTAACCATGGCCAAGTTGCCTTCCTATGGGATGGCTCATGGGTTATAGACTGGGTTCCGCGCTATGCGGCAGAAGCAGGTTTTGAGTTAGACTTTATTGGCGTTCCGGGCGGCCGCACAGTTATTACTTTGGATATCCTGGGCATCGCGTCTACAACCCGCCACCCGGAAGAAGCATATTTGTTTGCACGTTGGATGGGCCACGGCGTTGAAGGCTACTTGCGCCGTATCGAACTTGCCCGCGAAGCAGGGATTAACATCAACAGCTTGCCTGCCTCCAGCGACCCACGGGTTTTGGAAGCTTTCATGGATATTGTAACAATTCCGGGCCTGCGCACAGCTATTGACAATATGGACAATGCTTTAATAGACGGCAACAAAATTCTGCCCGGTCATGTACAAGGGCGTTTCTACGCACAAACAGGTATTTCCATCCCCAACACAGATTACGATAACGCAACTGTAAACCAAGTTATTCACCACTCTATTGTTGGCAACATTAATTTTGCAGATCACGCAGATGCAGTAAATGCCGCTTCCAGGGCAGCAATGCAGGCGGCCAGAGATGCCATTGGTAATTAATAAATGTTTAACAGCCCGCAAAGCGGGCGTACATAATAAACATCAAAAGCAAGGGGTGTGGATGAATGTTAAAAACATTGGTTGTATGTCTATTGTTCATAGCCTTTGCTGTATCAAGCCGCGTTAACACGTATGGATATATTACGCACATAGACAGCGGCAGTTCCGCAGACATGCCTGTGTATGCAGCCGAAGCAGGTTTGTATAACTTGGTTTTCGAATATGTGCCGCTTTCTGCGTTTCTAAACCCGGAGTTTTCTGTACGTATAAACGGGGAATACCAACACCCGGAAAGCAGGCGTATTATCGCGCCTATAATTTGGGAATACCCGGAAGGTGAATTTTTGCGCAGCCGCATGGGGCACGAGCAGCTGCCACAGCCGCAGGCTATTCGCGAGTGGACAAGCAGCTATATTTATCATGCAGGCTTTCTTCAAACCCGTCCGCTTCTTTTTGAGTTGCAAGCCGGGGAAAATATCGTTACTTTCACACATATTTCCGGCGAAATGCTATTGGGTGCGCATCTTGCTGCAGTTGTACCGGCGGCGGCAATAACGTATAACCAGTATCGGCAGCTACACGCTAATCTGCCCGCGCCGGATAGGCAAATTACGCTGGAGGCCCAGTACCCTACCCGTTTCAACAGTTCTTTTATCCGCCTTGTATCCACCAACAGCCCGGACGCTACGCCATATTCCAGCCGATACATGCTGCTTAACACCATAGGCGGTGACGCGTGGCAAACTTCCGGGCAAAGCATCACTTATACTTTTTATGTAGAAGAAGCGGGTCTGTACAATATTACCCTTAACGCCTTGCAAAATTTTGCCGGGGAGTCCACATTCCGTACCCTTCTTATAAATGGCCAACTGCCCTTTGCGGAAATGGAAGCTTTCGCGATACCTTCCAACAGGCGGTTTGTTAATCACACTCTGTCAAATTACGATGGGGTGCCTTTCTATTTTTACTTCCCCCGGGGCCGGAACGAAATAACTCTGGTTGCCACCGCCGCCCCAACAGCCCCTTTAATTGATATTTTGTCCGGCATACGGGACGACATCCGCCATTTATCGCTGGATATCCGCCGCCTTACAGGCAACCGCGTAGACATTAACCGTGATTGGCAAATTGAAGAATTTATCCCGGATGTGCGCGGCATGTTTGCGGATTGGGTTTCTCAATTGGAATATGTGCGGGATTATTTGACCGCCCTATATAATGCGGATACAGAATCTACAAATATCGTAAATTTGAACCACGCCATAAGACGGCTCACACAGCTTGGCCGCAGCCCCAATGACATCCCCTTCCGAATGTCTGAACTTGCGGAAGGCGCGGCTTCTGCCGCCGTAATTTTGGCCGGTATTGAAGCATCTTTGGCAGAGCAGCCCCTGCTGCTTAACCAAATTATTATACATGGGGGAAATGCGGAATTGCCACAGCGAGCAGGGTTTTCCCGTCGTGTACAAAGCTTCTTTATGCAATTTTTCGCCAGCCTTACCATGCGCCAAACCAGGGACGCAGATGCCTTAGAAGTATGGGTAAGCCATACCCAACAGCATTTGGAATTGTTACAGCACTTGGCAGACACCATGTTTACGGCAGAGACAGGCATCCCCGTTAATTTTTCCCTAATGCCCAACGACACTAACTTGATTTTGGCAAACGCAGGCGGACGCGCGCCGGATATAGCCCTGGGGATTTCTTCCCACCTGCCGTACCAAATGGCCATACGCGGCGCGGCAGCAGATTTAACGCAATTTGAAGGCTTTGCGGATATTGCCGGGCGTTTTTCACCCGGGGCATTTTTGCCGCTTATGTACGAAGAGGGCGTTTTTGGCTTGCCGGAAACCCAGGATTTTTACGTGCTTTTTTACCGGACAGACTTAATGGAGGATTTTGGCCTTACTCCGCCGGATACCTGGGACGACGTTATCGGCCTTTTGCCGGAGCTAAACAGGCGCGGGGTTAACTTCTTTGTACCAATGTCTGCCCCTGCGGCGCACAAGCCGTTTATGTTTACGTCACCGTTTTTCTACCAGTTTGGCGCAGATTTTTATTCCGCGGACGGGCTTTCTACGGCAATTAATTCCCCGGAAGGCATTGCCGCCCTAACATTTATGACAGACTTGTTTACGCTGTACAGCCTACCCATGCAGGTGGCCAATTTTTACAACGACTTCCGTTATGGCGGCATACCAATTGGCATATCCAATTTATCCACGTACATTATGCTAACAACTGCCGCGCCGGAAATTGCCGGGGCTTGGAACATTGCCCCACACCCGGGGCGGCCTAACGAACATGGTGAAGTTATGCGCTGGGCTGCCGGTTCTGCCCAAATGACAATGATGCTTGCCCAAAGCGAACGGCAAGATGATGCCTTCAAATTTATGGAATGGTGGTCGCGAACAGAGACGCAAACTACCTACGCCAACAATTTGATTTTGATACACGGCCCTACGTTTTTGTGGAGTTCTGCTAATCTAGAGGCCTTTGCCAATTTGCCTATACCGCCCCACCACTTGGACGTTATTTTGCGCCAATGGGAGTTTTTGCACGAGGTACCCCTTACCCCGGCGGCATACATTGTAGAGCGTGAAGTGTCAAACATTTGGAACCGTGTGGTATTTGACGGTGATAATTTGCGCGTTGCTACAGACCGGGCAGTTAATACCATTAACCGGGAAATGCGCCGCCGCATGGAGGAGTTTGGGTATATTGACCGCGGGGTAGTAGTAAGGCCATATAATTTGCCTACGCTGGAAAGGGCCAGGAGGCTGGCCGGGGGTTGAGACTGTACTTTGCTGTATAAGCCACAGAAAGGAGCTGCCACATGCAAAAGAAAAAATTCCGCAAATTCGACTTTAACATCTTAATATTCCTTGGCCCGTATTATTTGCTGTTTTTCACGTTCATCGTCGTGCCTGTTTCCGTGGCAATTTTCCTTAGCTTTACCCATTTCGACTCTATACAATTTCCAACATTTATTGGCATTCGCAACTATATAAACCTTGCCACCCAAGATGCCACATTTATGCGGTATGTACTGCCCAACACCATACGTTTCGCGCTGATAGTTGGCCCCGGCGGATATTTTCTGGCGTTTTTTATGGCATGGCTTTTGGCGCAAGTCCCCCACAAGCCGCGCACTGTATTGGCCCTCGCGCTGTACTCCCCTTCCATGACCGCCGGTGTTGCCATGAGTGTGCTGTGGCGTGTAATTTTCTCTGGGGATGAGGCAGGGTATCTTAACAGTATACTTTTGCGGCTTAACATGATTACCGAGCCCATTCAGTTTTTGCAGTCGCCGGAACATCTTATGACTATTATGATTTTGGTAAGCCTTTGGGGGAGTATGGGCGTTGGTTTTTTGGCCATGCTTTCCGGCATATTAAATGTTAATGCGGAATTGTACGAAGCCGCCTATATCGACGGCCTTCGTAACCGCTTTCAGGAGATTTTTTATGTAACAATACCGTCCATGCGCCCACAAATGTTATTTGGCGCGGTTATGGCAATTGTTTCTACGTTCCAGGCGGGGGCAATTGGTGTAGAACTTTCCGGGGCAAACCCTACGCCCCAATATGCAGGGCAGCTTATCGTCAACCACATAGAGGATTATGGCTTCCTGCGTTTTGAAATGGGTTATGCGGCAACGGTTTCTGTGGCACTTTTGGCTATGGTTTATTTATGTGCAAAGCTGGTTAATAGGTTGTTTTTGGATAAGGATTGATATTTTATGCGCAAATCACGGTTCCACGGGTCAAAAATTAACCCGGACAAGTTTGACAGAAGCCAGATTAAATTTTTCGTGGTGCTAATTCCCATGGCAATTTTTATGCTGCTGCCCATCGTGTTTATATTTAATCATGCCTTCAAGCCGTTAAATGAGCTGTTTGCGTTCCCGCCGCGTTTTTTTGTTATAAACCCTACTTTGGAAAATTTCGAAAATTTATTTTCTGCCAGGCAGCTTGGGGCAATGCCAATGAGCCGTTACCTTTTTAACAGTATTGTGGTGTCGGCGGTGGTTGTGTTTTTGAATGTTATTATTTCCACTATGGCGGCCTATGCCTTGTCCAAAAAGCAGTTTAAGTTAAAGCGTACCATGTTCGAGATAAACACAATTGCCCTAATGTTTGTACCAATTGCCGTGGCTATTCCCCGCTATTTAGTTGTGGCCAACCTTGGGCTTATTGATACTTTTTGGGTGCATATATTCCCGCTGCTTGCCATGCCTGTGGGCTTGTTTTTGGTAAAGCAGTTTATGGATCAGATTCCAAACGAACTAATTGAAGCCGCAAAAGTAGACGGCGCGACAGATTACCGTATTTACGCAAAAATTGTACTGCCCATGGTTAGGCCGGCCATTGCCACAGTGGCTATTCTATCCTTCCAGTCTGTGTGGAACAACCTAGAAACATCATCCATTTACATCCACGACGAAAGCTTGCGCACTTTTGCGTTTTATATGAACACCCTCCAAAATGCCAATAACACTGTTGCGGGCGCGGGGTTAACCGCCGCGGCAACAGTTTTGATGTTTGTACCCAATTTGGTAATCTTTATCGTCATGCAAAGCAGGGTTATGGATACCATGGCCCATTCCGGGATTAAGTAATGTGTCCAAAGGAATTGCCGGAAAGGAGGACATAGCTTGAAAAAAATATTCGCTACTCTAATCACAATCGCATTCATACTCCAGCCTATTTTCGCCCTTGGCGCAGAGCCGTACATGACTTGGACGCCGGGCAGCAGGGGCATGATCCCAACCCAGCAGGCATACGAGGCTATGTCTTTTATTGCCCTGCAGGAAATGGACAGCCCCCAGGATTTATTTATATGCGCAAACAATTATTTATACATCGCCGACAGCGGGCGGCGGCACATAGTTGTGCTGAATAGGGATCGTAATTTGTACCGTATTATTGGCGCGGGCCAGCTTTCTTCCCCTACAGGAGTGGCGGTAAATGCCTATGGGGAAATTTTTGTGGCGGATGCAGACCACGTAGTCCGGTTTAGCCCAACCGGGGATGTAATTAGCCGCTTTGGCCGCCCGGACTCCTATTTGTTTGGCGTGGCCGCTCCCTTTCGCCCGCAAAAACTTGCTTTGGACGCAAGGGGAACCATATTTGTAGTTGGTGAAGCCGCAAGTAACGGACTTATTATGCTAAGCCCGGAAGGGGAATTTCTTGGGTATTTTGGGGCAAATCAAACAAGCCTTACGCTGTTTCAGGCGTTGCAAAATATTTTTACCCCACGGGAACGGCGGCAGTTTCTAAATGTTCCCATCCCGCCTACGAATGTGGCCATTAACAGCCGGGGGGCAATATTTACGGTAACTCACGGGCTTGCGTCGGAAGATATAAAAAAGTTGAACGTAGCAGGCAATAATATGCTGCACGATATGGCAGGCTTTTTGCCGATTGATATTGCAATGGCGCACCACGGCGGTTTTTTTGTACTAAGCTCTTATGGCTGGATTTTTGAGTTTGATGCAGAAGGTTCGCTGCTGTTTGCCTTTGGCGGAATAGACCATACGGTTCAGCGGTTGGGTGTGTTTCGTCAGCCTACCGGTATTGTGCAAGACCATTGTGGCAACTTGCTGGTTGCGGATGCCCTTAGCGGGTTAATTCACATTTTTACCCCTACGGAATTTACGCGTTGGGTTCACCTGGCTATGGAATACTTCGAGCATGGGCAGTATGTACAAAGCATGGCCTATTGGGAAGAAGTGTTGCGCTTACATTCCGCTTTTCCGCTGGCTCATTATGCAATTGGCCAGGCACTGTTTTTGCAGGAAAATTATCACGAGGCGCGAGAAAGGTTTTACTTGGCCCGGCATAGGCTCGGATATTCCGAAGCTTTTTGGGAAATCCGCAGTATTTGGCTGCAAGAAAACTCTTTATTAATTGTTGTCGGAATAATTGGGCTTGTGATACTGCTGAAGGGAGCTAAGATTGTCAGAAAGAAAATTTCTTCTCGTCGGCATTCTCGTCATTCTTTAATATCCGAACTTGCCCATGCTAAAAAAATCATCCTCCGCCCGGCAGATGCCTATTACGAAATACGTTTCCACGGCAGGGCTTCTGTTTTATCTGCCACAATTATGTACATTGGGCTTTTGACGGCGTTTTTTGTCTTTGCCATTGGTACCGGTTTTATTTTTACATGGAATTTGACCTTTGGCATACTGCCCCTCACCGGTATTTTTATTGGGGCGTTGGCACTTTTTGTAGTTGTCAATTTCCTTGTGGCAACGGTAAACGAGGGTGAAGGCAGTTTTCGTAATGTGTATATTTGTACGGCTTATGCCGCTACGCCCTTCATTTTGCTGGCCATACCCATAACACTGCTGTCCCATGTGCTTACCTTTAGCGAGGAGTTTGTATACCGGTTTTTGTTTTATATCGCCGTTGGCTGGTCGCTTGTGCTGCAATTTATCATGATTAAAGAAATCCACGACTACGAAATTAGGGATGTGGTCAAAAATATTCTTCTAACTTTGTTTGCTGCCACGGTAATTGTGTTGGTGGTTTTTGTGCAATATTTACTGCTGGGGCAAGTTGTAGATTTTATCAGAGGGCTGGTTTTGGAGGTGAACGTCCGTGGGTAGGAAAATAAAAATTATCACGTTGCTGTTTATCCTTACAGCGGCTACTGCGGTTTTTGCGTATTCAAATGGCACTTCCAACCGGGCAGAACCCCGCCATGTGCCAACAAGAATATCCGACGACCCAATTATTTTTCACTCCAATTTATTCACCCAATATACGGAACCTTTTGGAAGCGTTGAAAGCCCAAACCCATCCTTGGACGGTATGGTAATGGCCGCAGAAAATGAGTTTCTTCAACTGTACGTTACCCCCTACTCCCTTGCAATCAAGGTTGTAAACCGTATTACGGGCTATATTTTCAGCTCCACTTTGGATAATATGGAAGACCACAGGCTTAACAACCTATGGCGCAACCGGGTCAATTCCGCACTAACTATCGACTTTGCAATTGATGGAAACACCCAGCGGGAAAGTTTGACCCTCAACAACTCCTATGTAAATTTGCGCATGATAGACAGCGGCTTTGCCGCCCATGTGGTGTTTGGCGAATCCCGCATTGGTGTAGAGCTTTTAGTTACGCTGGAAGGGCGGGACATTCTTATATCCATCCCTCACGAGTCAATTACAGAGCCGGAAGGCGTACAAATTGTGCAGCTTCACGCCTACCCGTTTTTTGGTGCTGCCAAAGAAGGCGAAATACCCGGATATATGTTTATCCCCGACGGTTCCGGTGCGTTAATACGCTACGGTGATATTAGGAACACCATGGTTTCCCCGTGGCGCACCCAGGTTTACGGCCTTAATTTGGGTATGGGGCAAACCTCTATTGCAAATGTACACCCGGGTTTTATCGCTTCTGTGCCCGTGTTTGGCAAAGTCCACGGAGACAATGCCTTCCTTGCAATTATCGAAAGCGGCGATAATTATGCAGAGCTTTTTGCATACACCGCCGGGCTTATTACAGAATTTAACTGGATGTACGCGCTGTTCACCTACCGCTACACTTATACCCAGCCTACTACCAGGGACGAAACCCGCGCACCTGCGGTGCATCGGCTTCAGCAAAACAAAAATATTTTTGATATCGGCTTGCGTTTAAGGTTTTTGGAAGGGGAGGACGCAAGCTACGTAGGCCTTGCCCGGGCATATCAGGAATATCTTGTGGAAAGAGGATGGCTTAGCCCTTTAACGGAACCCGCTCCGGCCATGCGGCTGGAGTTTTTCGGCGGAGAAGTAGCGGAAGGGCTGATCTTTGAGCGGTACATTGTAATGACACCCATAGAAAATATCCCGGGCTATATGTCGCGGCTTAACCGGCGAGGTGTGGAAAATGTTATGGCGGTTTATCGCAGTTTCGCCAGGGGCGGCTCTTTATCGTTCCCTAACCGATTCCCTGTAGACCGCAGGCTTGGCAATGCCGCCGCTGTGCGTAATACCGTACAAACCCTGGAAGAGCAAAACATCCCGCTGTTTTTCCATACGGATTATTCTCGCGCATTTGTATCAGGCGGACTGTTTGGCAGATCGGACTTGGCCTTGGGCATTAACGGGCGATTGCTTTATTGGGGCAATTTCTTTTTATCGCCACGGGTTGCGTTGGAGCAAGCCCGCAGAGACGTAAGCACCTTTGACAATTTTAACATTCGCCATTTGGCAATAGAAACCACAGCCTCCGTCTTGGATTCCACTTTTAACGAAGGGGCAACCGCCACCCGTGGGGAAAGCAGATTAATTTTGAAAGAATTAGCCCAAGTGTTAAACCCCACCGGCCAAGGTAAGTTGGCACTATACCGGCCAAACGCATATGCGTGGCCGCTGACACAGTTGTATTTTGACATCCCCATGTCTTCATCGCGGCATCTTTTTGTGACAGATACAGTGCCGTTTTTGCAAATTGTTTTGCGCGGCCATATAAACTATTACGCGCCATTTGCCAATTTTTCTGCCAACTGGAACAGAGATTTGCTGCGCATGGCAGACTTTGGGGCATACCCGTCATTTCTGCTAACCAGCGAACCTGCCCACTTACTTTCGGATACTGTATCAAATCACATCTTTTCTTCCCAGTTTGACGCGTGGGAAGATTTGATTGTTGAGTTTTATAGTCGTGTTGCGGGGGTGCTTTACCACGTACGCAGCCAGCCGATTATAAGCCGAGAAATGCTTGCCCCCGGCGTAGTAAAAATTACCTATGGCAATGGTGCAAAGATATTTGTTAATTACACAAGCGAAGCCTTTGAATATAACGGCCAAATTATCCCTGCAGAAGATTTTCTTCTTAGCCAGGGGCAAAAGGGGGCGGACTAATGAAAAAAATGCGTAATTTACTGGGGCAAAAGATAGGATACATTTTTGTATTGCCCTGGGTTATCGGTTTTGCGGTATTTACGGCGTATCCGGTATTTTATTCCCTGTTCCTGGGCTTTAACCAAACCACCATTACCGCCGACGGCATCGCACGCGAGTTTATCGGCATCGCCAATTTCCGGGAAGCTATAAGCACAGACATTGCGTTCATACGCTTGATAGGCAGCTTTTCCATTGTAAGCGTCTTGTCTATCCCAATGATTGTTATTTTAGCGTTGGTAATGGCGTTGCTGTTAAATTACCCCCTAAAAGCACGTGGTATTTTTAGGACGATATTTTTCTTGCCGGTAATTATTGCAAGCGGCCCGGTTATAGACAAGCTTATGGACATGGGCGTAACCACAATTCCTACCCTGCCGGATTATGCCTTTTATGTGTTTTTGCAGTCTGCCGACAACATTTTTGCAAGCGCGTTACTGCTTATCCTGGACACAATCATAATTCTACTTTGGATGTCCGGCGTGCAGCTATTGGTATTTTTGGCAGGGCTGCAAAAGCTGGACAAACAAACAGTGGAGGCGGCAAGGGTAGACGGTGCATCTGCCTGGGAAATTTTTTGGAAAATTACCTTGCCAAGTTTGTCCACATTAATTTTGGTAAACCTGGTATACACAACGGTTATGTTTGCTCAAACAACCCTTAACCCGGTTATCGAGCATATTTCTGCAAACATGTTTAGCGTTACTACGGGCTTTGGGTACGCATCTGCGCTGGCGTGGCTTTACTTCTTGGTTATTAGCCTAATAATGCTGGCTTTGGTAGGAATATTCGCGCTGTTTAGTAAAAAATCTTTGACATAGGGGGTGCGTGGTGACAAAATTTAAAAAAATAGCTTTCGGCAGTGACGGGCTTCTGGTAAAAATATACCTGTACCTTACATTGTTAGGCGTAGGCTTTGTATTCCTGTTTCCACTAATTTACATGGTGACATTCAGTTTTAAAAGCCTGGAAGATTTGCTTAACTTTACGGTAAATTTAGTGCCAACCGCCCTATACTTGGGCAATTATCAGCGGTATTTTCAGGTTGTAAGTTTCTTCCCACGCTCACTGGAGACGTTTTATATTGCTGCGCTGCCTTCCATTTTACAAACTATTGTAGCGGCATTTATCGGCTATGGCTTTGCAAGATTTAACTTTTTCGGCAAGAAATTTTTGCTGGCACTTGTGCTTGCCACGTTCATTATCCCGCCCCAGGTGCTGGTTATCCCCCGTATTATATTGTTTAATGACCTTGGCATTTTGGAAAGTATTATGGCCTACGCCCTGCCCGCGGCTTTTGGACAAGGCATAAACTCCGCAATTTTTATTCTAATTTTTTACCAAACTTTTCGGCTTATCCCCAAGGCTTTGGAAGAAGCCGCCCAGCTGGACGGCGCAGGGCATTTCCGTATATTTTTTAGCATTGGCATTCCTTTGGCCGGCAGTGCCGCTCTTGTGTCCTTCCTGTTTTCATTTGTGTGGTACTGGAACGAGACTTTCCTTGCGGCCATATATTTCCGCGATGCTTTAACCACCTTGCCGCTGCAGCTGCAAATTTTTGTGCAATCATTTAACGAAATGTTTGCGCGGCAGCCGGATGTTAACGTAAACGAAGGTTTAGAAATGGCAGGAACTTTTTTGACAATATTGCCGCTTTTAGTGCTATACTTTATATTACAACGCTGGTTTGTAGAAAGCGTTGATAAATCCGGGATTGCCGGGGAGTAGGGAGAACTTACATGACGAGTAACGAACTGATAACAAACGAACTAAAAGGCTGTTTCGATTTTTTTTGGAACGAGGCCAACACCGACAAAAACAGCCCGGGCTACGGCCTTGTTTCGGACAAAAACAAAAAAGGAACAGAGCGCATGGCCAGTATCGCTTCTGTAGGCTTTGGGCTTTCTGCCATTGTAATTGGGGCAGAAAGAGGTTTTGTATCAAAAACCGCAGCCATGGAACGCGCAGCAGGGACACTAAAAACATGCCTGAACGAAGCCGACCAGGCTCATGGCTTCCTGTACCACTTTTTGGACTTAAAAACTGCAAAAAAGTACGAAGAATTTTACGATTGCGCGTCCATTATTGATACATCCATTTTGCTGAACGGGGCATTAACCGCCGCAGAATATTTCAAAGGCGAAGTTGAAGAACTATTTGAAAAAATGTACGCAAAAGTAGATTGGCAAAAATATTATGACAAAAAGCGCAACCTGTTTTTCATGGGCTACCAAGAAGACACCGGCGGCTTTGGTCAGTGGGATATATACGCGGAACAGTTAATGCAGTATATCCTGGGCATTGCGTCCCCAACATTCCCCGTGCCAACTCAAATTTACAACGGCTTCCGCCGGGATTTAGGCGAGTACAGTGGTTACAGCTTCTACAATTCCCCGGCAGGGTCGCTTTTTACCCACCAATTTTCCCACGCTTGGTACAACTTCAACGGTGTTGTGGACAAAGACGGTATTAACTGGTTTGATAATTCCGTAAAGGCAACGTTGGCCTCCCGCCAATATTCCATAAACAACCCCAAGGGGTTCAAAACCTTCCACAAAAACGCCTGGGGGCTAACCGCCTGCGAAGGGCCGGAAGGGTATCGCGGCTTTGGCACACCCCCATTCCATCCCAACTGCATAGATGGTAACGACGGAACCGTCCCCCCCTGCGGTGCCATAGGCTCAATTATTTTTACCTCAGACATTGTATTAGACGCAATGGCGCATTATACTACAATTCCCGGGCTTATTGGCAAGTATGGGTTTAACGACGCCTACAACCAAGACGTAAACTGGGTGTGCGAGTATTGCATTGGCATAGACAAGGGCATTAGCATTGTTATGCTGGAAAATTACCTTAGTGGCATGGTTCATGAATTGTATATGAACAATGGATATATTAAAAAGGCTGCGGGTTTGCTCGGGTGGATAAAGAAGGGTAGTTTTAGGAATTTTCAGTTTTGTGTGTCATCACTATTATGAACTTCTTTTGTTTGTTGATTCTATCTCAATCTTAAAACGCAAGGCATAAATTTCGATAATTGCCTCGGGATGTAGGGTCAAGCTGGTAGACATTAAAACGCAAATCCCGCTTTCTGTTTCTACAGCAACGAACCGAACAAGTTTATCTACCAGCTTCCATAATAAATCCATGCATAAATAACGAACTCTCTGCTTTTTTCCATACAATGTCAAGGTTGTCTTGATAAATGAAGGCATATCGGAAAAAAGACCGTACAACGCAAGCTTTTTGCCATACTTCCGTGGCTGCCCACGCTTTTTTACAGCAGGTGGTATGAACTTGGAATAAGCCACGGAGTTGGTTTGCGCACGGGTAACGATTTCAATAAGCCTTTCGCCGGTTTCATTAATCGTATTGTCAGCAGCACTCCATGCGCTTGCGCTGCTAAAATAAGCATCTAATGCTACGACCACAGGTTCAGCTATGCTCTTTGCCGTTTTATGGACCAGATTGACCATTTGTGTAACGATGGTATCCCCATCAAGCTTCTTTGTCCCCTCTTTTCTTGGAGGGCTTGCTTGAATCTCGGTCATCAGCAGAATGCTCCGTGATACTTTACCATTGGTGATTACTGCGCTAACCTGCCCGTAGTTATGGCCTGCTACGAAGGAAGGCTTGCCAGAGTTTTGTGAATCTTGATGTAGTATTTCAATGCCCGGCATTCGTAATCCTTCTTTGGAGACCTTGATATGGTCGCCTATCAACACCACTCGGTCAGCGATACGCCGCATTGACCCTTGCTTCATTAGACTTCTTGCATAACTAAGCAAAAGATAGTACACTTCCAATTAGTGGGGGTGAACAAAGTGAAGTATGAGAAGATGAAAAAATATGGTGAAGGCAAA
>WQTQ01000201.1 GCA_009786175.1 Bacillota bacterium
AATTTATGTATAGTGCGCCCGCCAATGGTTTACGGTTACGGCTGTAAGGGTAATTTCCCGCGGCTTGTAAAGCTTGCGAAAAAGCTGCCGGTTTTCCCAAATATACAAAACCGCCGCAGCATAATTTACATCAACAATTTGTGTGAATTTTTGTGCCAAGCCATAGACGAAAATAAAAATGGTATCCACCTTCCGCAAAATACGGAATATGTGAACACCACTGAACTTGTGCGGCTTATTGCCCGGTTTTATGGGAAAGAAATTTGTACAACCGGGTTTTTTAACCCCCTGATATTACATTCAAAAAATTATCTTTCAACCGTGGAAAAATTGTTTGGAGATTTAGTATATGCCAAAGCCGGGGATGAAGCAAGTTACAATGTTGTAAACTTTGAAGATGGGGTAAGAAAGGCAGTGTTGGGGGATTAGCATATCGTTCCGCCGCCGATAACAATGTCCCCGTCGTACATAACAACCGCCTGGCCCGGGGTAATTGCCCTTTGGGGGGCGTCAAACTCTATACGAATTGTGTCTTCGCCCGTTTGCCACAGGGTTGCGGGCTGGGCATTGTGGCTGTAGCGGATTTTTGCTTGTACACGAAGCGGGCCGTCCAGTTTATCCATTGGGATTAGATTTATATCGTGGGCTTTCAAAGTAGTGGAGAAAAGCTCTTCCGATTTACCCAAAGTTACGGTATTTTCCTGTGGGTTAAGAGACAACACAAACAAAGGGTGGGGGGCAGAAATGCCCAATCCCTTGCGCTGGCCAATTGTGTAGTGGATTATCCCTTTGTGTTGGCCGATAATTTCACCCTGTGGGTTTATAAAATTACCGGGCGATATTTTTTTGCCCGTGTGCCGCTGAATAAAGCCCGCATAGTCACCGTCCGGCGCGAAACAGATGTCTTGACTGTCCCGTTTTTTTGCGTTGACAAAACCTTGTTCTTCCGCTATTTTTCGCACTTCTTCCTTGGTTAGCCCGCCAAGGGGAAGTAATGTGCGGGTCAGTTGGGGCTGTGTCATGGCGTACAGTACATAACTTTGGTCCTTTGTGGTGTCTATTCCGGTTTTAAGCAGGTATCGTCCGTTTGCGTCCGGTTCAACTCTGGCGTAGTGGCCCGTTGCGATATGGGAGCAGTCCAGTTCTGTTGCCCGGTGCAGGAACCGTTCAAATTTCATAAAACGGTTGCAATCTATGCAGGGGTTTGGGGTTCGGCCTTTTTCATATGCTTCTACGAAGCGGTCCATAACCGCCGCTTCAAAAGTATCTGTGAAATTAAAAACGTAAAAAGGCATGTCCATAGATGCCGCTATTTGGCGAGCGTCTTCAACGTCGTCCAGTGAACAGCAGGTTTTGCTTGCCAGTTCCGGCGAAAGATCATCGTTTGTGTAGAGTTTCATCATTGCGCCAATGCAGTCGGTGTTGGATTGTTTTAATAGATGGGCGGTAACGGATGAATCTACGCCGCCGCTCATGGCTACAAGGATTTTTTTGGATTTTTGCAAGTTTTCACCTCATAAAATTAAGGTCGTATAACAAAAGGCTCTGCCCGCTTACTATATTTTACAGCGAACACCGCTGCAAAAACTAAAATAGCTGTAAAAGGAATTAGTGCAGGCAGCGAAATTTCATTATTATATTCGACCCTAAATAAACCAATTACTGCGTCTAAACTCAGCCAAGTACCTTGAACCAAAACAAGACTCATTAGATTTTTTGAGTATAAGTACGCAGCACCAAAGCTCATGCTCATAACAAAAGTGTTAATAAGCTGCATAAGCCCTACTGGGTTAGGGCTAAGTATGTTGAACAGGATATAGATAATCAAAAATAGCAGGGAGGCCATAATAATACTCTGTACTCTTTCTTTTTCAGTGCTGCTTCGTTTTACAAACAAAGCTGTAATCAGAAGCCCGCGGAATAGGAGGACTTGTACTAACGCCGAAGTCACCGACATTAAAATAATTGCCGGGATAACCCATGGGCTTTCGGCATTTAGGTCTAATGCTCCACCGGTGATAAGCAGACCGAACGTGAAAAATACAGCAGCGGGTATAAGAGCCTTTAGACCTTTCGAAAATCCATTTGCTTTAAATGTGTGTTTAAAGCCGTTAGTTTTGTTTACCAAGCCAAATAGAATTACCGCAATAATTGTGAATGCAATATTATTAACCGAGCTTGCAAGTAAATACAATTGAACTCCAAACTGCTCAAATGCTTCTGTAACGAATAATGCAGCCGCACCCCAGAAGGCTACTAAGATTATTGTAAAAATTATGCTGAAAGCTATGGGGCTGTTTTGGATTTTTACTGTCACAGGTCTATTCTCCTAACTTTGCTTAGTTCAAGCAATTTAGCCTCCGCGTAATCATTTCATCGGTCTAACAGCCAACAACGTATACTCCCCGGGTAATTTTTCGTTTGTCCACGCCGGATGCTCATCGAAGGATTTTAGAACAAACCCGGCGTTTATGACAGCATTGATAATTTCACCGATGTTGTACCTTCTCACCAGGCATTTGGGGAATAATTTTTGCTTTTCATCATCGTAGTATCGTGCATGTGCCACGTCGCCTTCTACTATTTCCGTTGAAAAATAGTCGGAGCCTTCTTTGACAACACCGGTAACATCCCACAACGTGTTCAAAATTTTATTAATGGGGTGAAAATCGCTTAATATTAACTGCCCGCCGGGTTTTAGACATCTGTACATAACAGCCATAAATTTATTGATATCGTGAAAATAGTGCAAAATGCCGCCTTCCATAAACGCGATATCAAAGTGCTGCCCATATACGGCCATGTCAATATCCAGCGCGTCACCCACAATGTAATTAATATGCACCCCGGCGGCTTCTGCCACTTCGCAGGCATATTTTTTATTTTGCTCGGATATGTCGAACACGGTAACATCTGCGCCAAGTATTGCCAGTGGTACGGCCTTTTTGCCGCAGGAACCGCAAATGTTTGCTATGGTATTACCCCGGACATTTTCTAAATATTTTGTGTATTTTTTTAGCTGCCCCGTTGGGTTGGCTAAATCACGTTTAGCTCTGTCGGCAGGAGTACTTTGGCTAACCCAAAAGTTGTAGGCGTCGTATTCCCAGGCGGCTTTATTCTGCGCTACGTAATTTTCCAAACCCGTTACCTCCAATAATCAAATTCCAGCTCGTATATTTGTACCGTATCGTTCTCCTGTACACCCAGTTCTTCCAGCCTGTCAATAATGCCGCGTTCACGTAGAAACCTCTGGAAGAAGGCGAAGCCTTTTTCGTCTTCCATGTTGGTGTAGCCCAGCATTCTTTCCACGCCGGGGCCTTCTACGCGGTATAGGCCTTCTTTCACTTTTTCCACGGAAATAAATTCTTCTTTTCGCTCCGCTTCAAAAAAGGTTTCGTAGTCCGCCTCAAACTCTTCGATTGTAGGTGCGTCCCGTAGCACTTCGGAAACGCCGCGGATTAGTTCCGTAAGGCCCTGGCTGGTTGCGGCGGATATTTTGAAAACGGGCCAGCCCCGCTCCTGCGCGTATTCTTCCAACTCGCGCATGTAGTCTTTGTCGGGCATAAGGTCTATTTTGTTGGCGGCAATTATCTGTGGCCGGTGTAAAAGGGCGGGGTTGTAAGCTTCAAGCTCCGCGTTAATTTTTTCCAGTGCTTCCACGGGTGTCATGTCATCTTCCAGCCGTGCCGCGTCTACAACGTGGATAAGAACCCGCGTGCGCTCTATGTGCCGCAGGAAGTCGAAGCCCAGACCAACACCTTGGCTTGCGCCTTCAATTAGGCCGGGGATGTCTGCCAGTACAAAATCATTGCCAAAGTCGTGACGGACAACCCCCAGATTGGGGGCCAGGGTGGTAAATTGGTAGCTGGCAATTTTGGGGTTGGCCCTTGTAACACGGGAAAGCAATGTAGACTTGCCCGCGTTTGGGAAGCCGATTATGCCAACGTCGGCGATAAGTTTCAATTCTAATGTAATTTTATATGCCTTGCCCGGTTTGCCGTCTTCGGAGAATTTTGGTGCCTGGCGGGAAGGTGTAGCAAAGTGCTGGTTGCCACGCCCACCGCGGCCTCCTTTTGCTAACAGGCGGGGCTCCCCGGGGGTTTTCATATCCGCCATTACCAAGCCTATTGGGTTGTTTTGCTCGTCTGTTTCCCAACCGTAGCGGATTAATGTGCCAACGGGCACTTTTAAAATTAAATCTTTGCCGCTTTTGCCCGAGCATTTGTTACCGCCGCCGTTTTCACCGGGCTCTGCCCGGTAATTTTTTTTGTAGCGGTAATCCAGCAGTGTGTTTATACCGGTGTCTGCCACAAAAAGCACATCCCCGCCGCGGCCACCGTCACCGCCGTCCGGGCCGCCCATTGGTACGTATTTCTCTTTGCGGAAGCTGATGTTGCCGTGGCCGCCGTGGCCGGACTCTATGGTTATTTTTACATTGTCTACAAACATTTAAAAGTACCTCATTTCCTTATATTGTATCCATTCTATCAGAAATTGGCCAATGTGCAAAATTTACATTTTGTTCATACGTTTTTCATGTGTAAATGATATAGTAATTACAACAATACTCTTGCACAAAGCTTAAAAATTTAGGAGGATATCTATGGCAGAAGAAAAAAAAGCATTAGATATTTTTGGTCTAACAGATATCGAAAAAATACAGGCAGAAATTGAACGGGATTTGGGTAAGGCCGAACAAAGTGAAGTGGTAGGGTTTTCTTACCGGTTGGAAAATCCGGAAGAAATTTCGGTTTCACCTGACACAAACCCTTTTCAAGATACATTCGAACCCGCCCCGGATGTTTCCGCATCGGCAGAATTATCTACCGATACTTATAAGCCACATGACAGTGACTGGCTAAAAGCTGATGCAGAAGACGACAACAGTGCAATTACTAGGGGTTTTTACAGGGAAACAATCAAAAATGTACACAAAGAAAAAAGGGTTGCAAGCGCGTGGTTAAAAAAAGCTGTCGCGCTGTTCCTGGTTATTACACTTGGCATGAGTACTTTGGGGTTTGGTATTGGTGCAGGATTTGGGTATTTTAACCGGCAAAATAAAGATTCTTTGGATATTTCTAATGCCGAAGGCCCTGTGTTAACCAGTATGGGATACACTTTTGAAAACATATTGGAAGGCACAGAAACGGGTACATTGGCAGATATTGTTGAGTTTTTGAAGCCATCTGTGGTGGGCATTACAACCCGTGTAATGGACGGCCCGGTTGAAGTGGACGTTCGTCAGGGTTCTGGGCTTATTTTTGCTGAAAGCAACGATCGCATTTTTATAGCCACAGTCCTCTCACTTGTACAAGGCGGCGGTAACAGCTTTGAAGTAAATATAATGGGCGGCCGGTCGGTTATAGGGCGGCCCGCCAGTTCCGATTCGCGCGCACACCTGGCGGTTTTGTATGTTGAAAAATCGCAGCTTGTGGCAGCAGGAATTGATACGATTGTTATCGCTACATTTGGCGACTCGGATCAAATGCGAATAGGTGATACGGTACTTGCAATCGGCAACGTTATGGGTTATGGTAATGCTGTAACCCGCGGCGTAATATCCGCTTCCGAGCAAACAGTGCCTTTGGGTGAGCATGTTTTGTCGTTACTGCAAACAGACGCAGCAATTAACTACGGCAACAGCGGCGGGCCGCTTATTAACACCCGCGGCGAGGTTATCGGCCTAAACTTTGACGGTGCGGCAAGCCTTATTTTTGGCAGGACCCAGGTTGAAGGCATGGGCTTTAGCATTTCATCAAATATTGTCGCGCCAATTTTAGACGATTTGGTAAACGGACGCCGGGCTGCACTTGGTATTATGGGCAGGACCATAACGGAAAGTGTAGCCGAAAACCTTGGCATTCCCGCTATTGGCGTGCATGTTTCCGATGTTTTACCGGGCAGGGCGGCATATCGCGGCGGTATGCGCGGTGACGACATTATTACCGGGTTTAACGGTATGCACGTGTTTAACTGGAATCAATTAGTTCACGCAATACACACAGCGGGGGTTGGTGAAGCAGTTGAAGTACGTGTATTACGGTACGGCACAACGGAAATTACACTGTTTATAGAGTTGGATGTTATGGTAGTGGAAAATTTTTAAACCGGAAAGAGTGATTTGATGGCAGTTACGACAACTATGACAGAAACACAAAAAATTGACGCCTATTTAAAGCGAATCGGTTTTACGTCTACACCAAAGTTGGATTTTGACACATTGCACAACTTACAGCGGAAGCACTTGCAAACCATACCTTACGAAAATATTGACATTTTGAGAAATGTACCAATCTCCCTTGAGGTTGATGATATTTTTGAAAAAATAGTTGTACGTGGCCGCGGCGGCTATTGCTTCGAGCTTAACGCGCTGTTTGCATGGCTGTTACGGAGCTTGGGCTTTACAGTGGCAGACTATTTTGCCCGTTTCTTGTTTAACGAGCCGGAAATACCAATGCGCCGCCACCATGTTTTGGGCGTATCATTTGGAAGAAAAAAATACCTTTGCGACGTTGGTGTTGGCTTGGTAATCCCGCGTACGCCAATTGTACTTGAGGATCGTGCTTTAAGTGAGCAAGACGGGAATTGGTACAAGCTGGAGGAAGAAGATTTCCTTGGTTATGTGCTTTACATCCTTAAAGGCCTTGATTGGCAGCAATTATACTCTTTTACGAAAGAAGAGCAGATTAAGGCCGACTACATGGTCACTTCTTTTTGGTGCGAATATCACCCGGATTCGATTTTCCGCGCAGATAACATGGTTCACATTTTCACGGAAAACGGTCGCAAATCCATAGCCGGAAACGAATTGCGAATTTTCTCCCCGGCCGGTGTGGAGGTTGTTGACATTGCCACCGAAGACGAGTATAAAAAATTATTAAAATTACATTTTGGGATAAATTTGTAGATACAAAAGGCCTCTTGGCAGTTATAATTATAATTGCGCAAGAGGTCTTTTGTATTATTTATTAGAGAGCAGGCTGCAGATGAACACACAAATTGTAAAAGAGGTATTTGACAAGGTTACGCAAAACATCTCCACCGTGGTAATCGGGCGGGAATCTTCTGTTAACTTGGCGGTAATTGCCCTGTTGTCTAAAGGGCATGTGCTGCTGGAAGACGTACCGGGCGCGGGTAAAACATTGCTGGCTAAATCCTTGGCCGCGTCCGTGAACTGCCGGTTTAAGCGCATTCAATTTACCCCGGACTTACTCCCGTCAGACATCACCGGCATCAACTTTCTTAATATGAAAACGTCGGAATTTGAGTTTATGCCCGGGCCGGTGTTTTCCAATATTGTTTTGGCAGACGAAATTAACAGAGCAACCCCAAAAACCCAGGCAGGGCTGCTGGAGTGTATGGAAGAGCGGCAGGTTACAATTGATACGGTAACGCGTCCGCTGCCGCTGCCCTTTATGGTTATCGCTACCCAAAACCCAATTGACACACAAGGGGTTTTCCCATTGCCGGAAGCTCAGTTAGACCGTTTTACATTCAAAATACCCATGCAATACACCGCCCACAGTGCCACCGTGGAAATTTTACGCAGGCACAAGAAAGAGCATCTTCTGCCCTCTCATGTAGTTTCCGCAGAAGAAGTTACCGCCGCGCAAATGATAATCCCCGATGTTTTTATTCATGATGATGTAATGGACTACATCGTTACCCTTGTGGAAGCCACCCGCGAAGCATCCGGCGTAATACTTGGGGTAAGTGCCCGGGGTGCGCTTGTTCTTATGCGTGCAGCCCAAACCATAGCCGCCGTAAATGGCCGCAATTACGTAATCCCCGACGATGTAAAGCACGCCGCGGTGCCGGTTATGGCCCACAGGCTTATACTTAAGGGTGCAGAGCGGGTAAGAAAGAATGCCGCGGAAGAAATTGTGCAAGAGATATTAGACCGTGTAACTACACCAACGGAATTTTTGACCGGCAGCGAAGAGTGAGACTATGGCAATTTTACTGACTGGCATTGTAATTATAATTGTAGTGTATTTTTTTGTCCGGCGTATTGGCATAAAGCGGGTGGAGTATCAGCGTTATTTTTCTGAAGATGGCGTTTTTGAGGGCGAAAGAGTGTTGCTTATTGAAGAAATAAGCAACAAATTTTTCCTGCCCCTAATTATGGTGGATGTAAATGTGTGCATAAGCAGTGCCCTTCAGCTTAAGGGCTACCCGGCAGAACTGCAGGGAATGCAGGAATTTACAAGCCGCTTTTATTTGCCGCCCTTTACACGGGTAAAGCGTTCCATTGAAATTGTGTGCAAAAAGCGCGGTTATTACAGACTGGAATCTGTAGACATAAACGGCAACCCGGTTAACGCGAAAGCCATTTTATATGTATACCCACAGGCATTGCCCTACGGGGAAAGCAGCCCCATGGAAAACGAAATGCAAAACACCGCCCAAACCGACAGGCGGCTTTTTCAGGACCCCTTTAGCTTTTCCGGCATAAGGGATTATCGCCATGGAGATGTTTTCCGCAGCATTAATTACAAGGCTACAGCCAAAACAGGCGTGATAAAAGTAAATAACCGGGACTTTTTTTCCAGCCGTAACATAATGGTTTACATAGATTTTGGGCAAGCCTACCCGCACCCCCTTACAACAGAAGCATATACAGCCCTTATGGAGCGGGCCTTGTCTTATTCTGCAGACATGGTGTGGAGTTCTATCCAGCAGGGGTTTAGCGTAGGCTTTGCGGCTAATTGCAAGGCGTTGGGGCGTGCCAACTATGTACGTTTCCCCATGGGGCGCGGGCACAGCCATTACATGGAAATCTTGAAAGAAATGGCGGTTATCCGTATGCTGGACGGCTGCTCCTTTATGTGGCTGCTTAAGCAGGACATAGACACACTTTGGAACGTGGACATTTACATTATGACTACCAATACTTTGCAACCATTGGACGAAATTACGGATATTTACAGCAGTAGGGGCAACCATGTGACCATTCTTGCATTGGAGGATGAAAATGATATTAAAAATATGGCGTGAAAATAAGCGGCCAATTCTTTTGTTTTTCGTTTCATTTGCAGCTGTAATTGCGGCAGTCGCCGCTTTTTTTACAACCGGCGGGGATAATCTTTTTTTGTTTATCATGAAAATATTAGCCATTATAAATTTCATTTATTGGCTGCGGGTGTTTGTCAAAATTTTAACTAAGTATGGCTTTACCCCGGCGGCCAAAGTAAAAAAATCCAAGGTGTGGAGGGTATTAAGCAGGATTTTTGACGTGTTGTTCGACGCAATTGCGAAGGCCGGAAAAGCGGTGAAAAATAAAACCGGCAGTATTTTTGGCAAACTTATTCCAAATAGGGGTTCAGTTTTGCGGCGGTATAACGACGAAAGAAGCTTTGTGTTTGGCGGCAGAAACCGTATCGGCAGCAAACTCAGAAAAATGAGATGGCGAAACTTAAGCAGTAACCGTGAACGGGTGCGGTACATTTACATCTCGTTTTTGAAAAAGCAAATCAAGTCCGGGGCCGATGTAAGCCTTGCCGATACTCCCAACGAGTTGTATGAAAAATTACAGGAGAAGGGCAGTGACATAGACAGCAGATTATTTTCATTATACAATCTTGCACGCTACAAAGATGACGAAAGTAGTATAATTGCAGAAGATGTGGAGAATATTAGGCGTAAAAGATAATATGTGGTATAATCTACGAAACAAAGTTTCGAGAGACAGATAAGGAGGCCAATATGCCAAATACAATTACCGTAAACATTGCGGGAGTGGGGGATGTACAAGCAACTCATGGAATCAGCTTGTTTGAGCTGAGCGAACAATATTCCCATGTTTGCGAACGCCCAATTCTAGTGGCTAAAGTAGACAACGAACTGCGCGACCTTTCCTGTAAAGTTATCTACGATTCGACAGTAGAATTTTTTGACATAACCGACCCCAATGGCTTCCGTGCGTATCAGCGTGGGGTAAGTTTTATGATGGTTTACGCGGTAAAGGCGATTTTGGGCAAGAAAGAGCGGGTTGTCGTTGCCCATTCCATAAACAAAAATTATTATTGCGAACTGCCGAACCTTAAAGTGCCAATTTCGGAAAAGTTATTACGGGATATTGAAAAATACATGTGGGACACAGTTGAAAAAGATTTGCCAATAGAAATGCATTCCCTGCCAAGGGAATCTGCAATTAAAATTGCGGAAGATTTAGGCTATGATGACACGGTTGATCTTTTAAAATACTGTCATACCCACACAATTAATTTCTACAAGTTAAGTTGGCTGCACAACTATTTTTATGGGGAAATGGCCCCGCGAACAGGGCGGCTAAACCAGTTTAAATTAATGCCCCGCGCCAACGGCTTTATGCTGCAGTTCCCAAGTATTGCCCACGACTACGGGTTAGAGGATCTTTCGCCGGAGAACCGCCTTACGGAAGTATTTAACGAAAACAAGCAGTGGGTACGCATAATGAAAACCGACACGGTGGGCGCGCTAAATAGCAAACTTTGCCAAGATGGCAGTGCCGAAATTATTCGCGTGGCGGAAGCTCTTCACGAGAAAAAAGTTGCAATGCTTGCAGACCAAATTATGAGCGACCACAGGACAATTATACTAATTGCCGGGCCAACTTCCTCCGGTAAAACAAGCCTTGCCCACAGGTTGGGCGTACAATTGCGCGTAAACGGGGCCATCCCCCACATTATGTCCCTGGACAACTATTACCTGGACAGGGACTTTTGCCCACGGGACGAGTTTGGCAATTTCGACTTTGAAACAATTAAGGCCATAGATACAGATCTAATATCCAAACATTTACAAGCCCTACTAAACGGCGAGGAAGTTCATATCCCAACATTTAACTTCCTTACAGGTAAGCCGGAGTACAAGGGCAATAAGTTGAAATTTAAGCGAAATGATGTGCTTATTATGGAGGGCATCCACGGCCTAAACGAGTTGATAAGCCAAGGAGTACCCGATTCGGACAAATACAGGATTTTTATATCTGCCCTAACGCAAATTAATGTAGATGACCACAACCGCATTCCCACATCGGATACGCGACTACTAAGGCGTATTGTCCGCGACTTCCGTACACGGGGCTCTACAGCGGCACAGACCATAAGCATGTGGCCGTCTGTACAGCGCGGCGAGGCAAAATATATTTACCCCTGCCAGGAATACGCGGACGCATTTTTCAACTCCGCGCTGGTATACGAAATGGGCGTGCTAAAGCAGTTTGCAGAGCCGCTTCTTTTTGGCATAGAGCAACATGAGGCAGAGTATACGGAAGCCAGAAGGCTTATAAAATTCCTGGTGTCTTTCCTAAGCGTGCCAAGCGAAACCATCCCGCAAAACTCCATACTGCGTGAGTTTGTGGGCGGGAGCAGTTTTTATCGTTAGTTAACTTTGCCAGTGAAACGAAGCAAGCCGGTGGTGTTGTGCCAATGTCACCGGATTGCTCTTACATATTCAACGAAAGGGGTTTACCATGTTTAAAGATTCTCCGTTTGCGGAAATTGAAATTGTATCCGACGAGCCTACAATTAAAGGGCAAAGAATAACCGGATTAAAATTGGACCCCGTTCGTGAAAAATTTTACGATATGCGTAGCATGGCCCCTAACAACCCAAACAGCTGGCAGGAAGCGAACCTGTTCTACCGCCAGGGCAAATTTATGGAGGATTTTACAGACGATTACGAACACTTCGAGCCAATGAGGATGTATTCCCCTTGTTACCAACGGATGGGGTATGATCAGCTGCGTACTTTTTTTACATGGCGGACAAAGGCGCGGCAAGGAATTTATCCGGAAACTTCTGCGTCTTATGCGTTTCTTTATGTGTACGAGCTGCTTTCCGGTATAGGTTCCCGGGGGCCGGTGGATGGGGTAAACAAGCTGCTTGCCCTGTGGAGCGCATATCGTGACTTACTCCCGGTTATGGACGAACACTTGCCCGGCTGGCTAATGGATTATCATATCTATTACAAAATGCCCCACAGCTTTGTAGAATTTATGGAAATGCGAGGCTTACACAATTATTACAGGGAACTAACTATGTTTAACCCAACCCCGGAAACCGCCCTGGACGATTGGTTAGCGGTTGGTACTTATGATATTTCCAAGTCCAGGTTTTACAAGGACGGCAACAAAGAGCTAATGCGCACTGCTTTTCATAGAGCTGTAGAAGCTATGGGGCAGCGTTTTGAAAGCTTGAGCAAGAGTATGGAGGACATGTTTTACTACAGAAGCAGCAGAGTAACATGGCAGCCTTTTGAAGGTGCGGTATTTTACCCGTGGCACAAACAGGCAGATAGGGAAGTGGCATTGTCACCTTACAAAATTTACAAATGTACAAACAATAAATGGACAACCCATAAATTAATCCCGTATAAACACAAGGACGAACTTATCGGGTATTTTGTCAAAGACATGGAACAGCATTTGCGCAGAATTATTGACTTTAAAGGCAGCTTTATGGTGGCGGTAAATAAACTGTCTGTTGCAGACACCATAATTGCGGGCATGGGGACATCTTTGGCAGAACTGTCTAAGCTGTTCGAAAATGCTGCCAAAGAGGTACATTATGAACTTACCCGTGTAGTTGTAACCGTGGACAGGCAGAACATTGAGCGTATACGTGAGGAAGCGGAGGTCATCCAGGATAAGTTAATTGTGGATGACACTGCAGATAAGAAAGAGAATGTTTGGACCGCCCGCGACCATTTGCCCATGGAGGAGTTTGTTGA
Source organism: Bacillota bacterium (assembly GCA_009786175.1). The sequence goes on from WQTQ01000201.1 coordinate 12,715, forward strand.
GGAAGTACCTGTCGCTTCTGCTGTTACGGAGCCGGGAAATAACAACAACCCATGGGAAATCTTGAAAAATTTATTAACCAACGTAGAATTGGACGCGCTAAAATGGGCCCTTGTAGACCCGGGTAATGTTAAGTCTTTTGCAGATGAAAACGGCGTAATGCTGGAAATTTTGGCGGATGGCATAAATGAAAAAGCCATGGATGCCATTGGCGACAATATTTTGGAGTTACACGACACCATTGTTATCTATGACGAGTATGTGGCGGAAGTTCAAAATATGTTTTAAAGAAGCGAATACTAAGAGGAGTGAATAACTTTATGACCCAAACTAAAATCCCGCCCCGTATAGCAAATATACTTATTAATTCCCTTAAAGGCGGCGTTGTACCCCGTGTGGGGCTTGAATACATTACCGTAGGCCGTGCCCAGGAAATTTCCGCCATATTGCACGATATAGATTTAATTTCCGACGGTGGGGCGTCTTTCCGCTTTATTGTTGGCAAGTACGGCAGCGGAAAAAGCTTCCTTTTGCAGACCATCCGCAATTACGCCACAGCAAAAGGCTTTGCGGTTGTTGACGCGGACCTTTCGCCGGAGCGGCGTTTTTCGGGCACAAAAGGCCAGGGGCTGGCCACGTATAAAGAGCTTATCCAGAATTTATCCACCAAGTCTAAACTGGATGGCGGCGCGCTGCCACTGGTTTTAGAGCGGTGGATTTCCGGCATTCAGACCCAGGTTAAAACTGACACAAGCTTGGAAGGCGAAGCCTTTTCCGCGGAAGTAGAAAAGCGGATATACGCGCTAACCGGCCAGCTTGAAGGCATGGTAAATGGTTTCGAATTTGCCAAAGCGGTAATTTTATACTGGAAAGCCTACCGGGAGGATGACGCGGCCCTTAAAAGCAATGTGCTGCGCTGGTTCCGGGGCGAATACCCAACCCGCAAAGAGGCCAAGACAGACCTTGACATAAACTTTATCGTAACCGACGAAACATGGTACGATTTTTTGAAAATTTTTGCCATGTTCCTTGTTGGCGCAGGGTATCAAGGGCTTTTGGTTATTGTGGACGAGCTTGTTAACATTTTCAAAATCCCCAACTCCATATCCCGGAACAACAATTACGAGAAGATTTTGACCATGTACAATGACGTTTTGCAGGGCAAGGCGAAGCACATCGGCTTTCTTATGGGCGGCACGCCCCAGTGCATAGAAGATAAATACCGGGGCGTGTTCAGTTACGAAGCCCTGCGCTCTCGCTTGGCGGAGGGGCACTTTGCCACGGAGGACATAAAGGATTTATCCGCGCCCATTATCCGCCTGACCATGCTAAACCAGGAAGAAATGTATGTACTGGTGGAAAAATTACGGGATATCCACGCCAATTTGTTTAACTACGCGCCTATTTTAAAGCATGAAGACTTACTGTACTTTTTAACCGTGGAGTACAACCGGGTTGGTGCGGAAACCCATATTACCCCACGGGAGATAATCAGGGATTTTATCGAGCTTGTAAATATTTTACACCAAAACCCGCAAAAAACTGTGGCGGAAATTTTGGGCAGCAACAGCTTTGAAATGGCAAAAGGCGGGTTGAGCGACGAGGACTTGCACGAGGAGTTTAAGGAGTTTGAGATATGATTTTTGATGAACGCGAGGTAAAAAAAGTACAAATACTATATTGGATTTTTAGTGTCGTAGGTACCGCAGTAGTCGTGTATATGATGCGAGAAATTAGTATTCATTTTTATCTTCGTTTACTTCTGATTCCGGCTATTTTCATGGGTTTTGTTATTCTAGTTTTTCCGGTTCACGTGGTCATAATGTTTATCAAGACTTTGATTATTACCCCTATAATGTGGAAAAAGTGGAGAGCTCTTGCTCCAATTAAGGAAAATGATTGCGATGTTATCAAATATATTGAAGAACTGCAACTGCTGGTCGAGTCAAAGCATGGGCGAAAATACTTAAAGCCAAACCCGGCATTGTGGCTGCCTGTCAGCCTTGAATTTGCACACTGTTATCATTATAACGGAGAAAATGACAAAGCAGAAGAAATAACCAAAGAAGTGCTTGATTCAATTGAAGCAAGCATAGCCGGAAAAAAGATGAATATATTTTTAACTTGCATGGCCATCCAAACGCTGACGGGGCTGTATATCTACAAATCCGAACTTGAAAAGGCCAGAGAATATTACGCATATTTACCGGAATACTACGCTGTTGTTTCTGCATGGAAGGCAAACGCCAAAACCAGGCAAATGCTGGATTTATTGAATAAATGCATAAAAGAACTGGATAATGGGTTCCTTATCGCCAAGGGGAAATTTTCCGAAGCACTACCGTTTTACCTAAAAGAATGGGAGAACAGCGAAAACATCATGCTTAACAAGGTTAGAATTCAATATAACCTTTCGCTAATTTATGAAGGGCTTGGCGAGGATGAAAAATATAAAGAGAGCCTAACTTATGTGGCGAGACATGGCAACAATACTTTTATGGCGCGCATGGCACGTGAAAAGTTAGGGTGAGAAACCATCATGCATAAGTTATTTGTACTATTTGTACTTACATTGCTGTTATTCACAGCAGCCTGCGGTATACGAAACACCGAGTCGGCGGTACTTGACGCATCATCCGACATGTTAGAAACTTACCATGTAGAACCACAGCAGCCGTATGAACTGCCGCAACCGGAGCAAAAACCGGAACCATCACCCGAAAAACCAACGCCGCATGTTGAAGAGCCAACACTAATTATTTCCCGGGAAGTTACCCCTGTAACCTTAACCTTACTGGTTAACGGCGACTTCACAACCTTTGACGCGAAGAACATCGACGGTGCCAATTATTTCAGGTTTTCGGACTTGCAATACGCCCTTGAGGGCACTGTACTTGAAGAAGGCGAATTGGGGCAAATTTTGTGTATGGCGGAGGAAAGTGGTTCAGCCCTGTTTATTTCTGAGTATAATTACAACAACAACTTGTACTTAAACTTGCGGCAACTTACGGATTTTTTGGGCTTTCGCGTGGCCTTGGTTGGCAGTAGAAACACCATAATTATTGACGCAAGTAATTCCATTACGGAGTATCCAAATTTCATGGCAGAGCCGTTGCCGGAGTATATTATCAAACAGATTACGGGCAGCTCTTTCCACCCGGAAGCTCCTTTCGATTACTGCCACCTTTCATACTTAACCGTTACCCATGTGGATTTTGACGGCATAAACCGCATTGGGCACATTATTGTGGCCGCGTCTATCGCCGAGGAAGTGCTGGATATTTTCCGGGAAATTTATGAAGGCGGTTTTCCGATTGCCAGAATGCGGCTGATAGATTACTACGGCGCGGACGATTATTACTCCATGGCGGATAATAACAGCGTCGGTTTTAATTTTAGGGTTATCGCCGGTACAACGCGGCTGTCGCGGCACGCCTGGGGCATGGCAATTGACATTAACCCGGTGCAAAACCCGTTTATCCGCGATGACATTATTTGGCCAATTTCCGGGGCCGCGTACGTGGACAGAGCAAACGTGCGCCCGGGCATGATTATCCCCGGGGATGTTGCGTATCGCGCGTTTACAAGCCGCGGATGGACATGGGGCGGCCACTGGCGTGTTCCCATCGATTACCACCATTTTGAAAGAAGGTAGGCATGGCAGAAAATTTTGACGCAATGGCCCAAGGTTTTGATACAGACAGGCGGATAGACAGGGCAGAAATAATCGCCGATGAAATACGCGGCCATATAACAAGTGGGCGCGAAAAATCCGCCATAGAGTTTGGCTGCGGTACCGGGCTTGTGGGGCTTCAATTGGCAGAAGAGTTTAGCAAATTGCTGCTGATAGATTTTTCCGCGGAAATGGTAGGGCAGGTAGAGCAGAAAATAAATAAACTTGGCATTCCATCAATTTCCGCCCTTTGCTGCGACATAATGGCGGATACAGAATTGAACTTACGGGCCGACTACATTTTTTCCTCTCTGGTATTGCACCACATAATTGACACGGAAGCTATTTTGCGCCGTTTTTACACAATGCTAAACGACGGCGGGCATTTAGTTATTGTAGACATAGACCAAGAGGATGGAAGTTTTCACGCAAAGTACCCGGAATTTGAGGGGCATAACGGGTTTAGCCACGCCGCGCTAAAAGCGTTGGCCTTAAAGGCGGGGTTTGCAACGGTTAACATCGACACGTTTTACCACGACAGCAAGGTTCACAACGGGAAAGAGAGCCCGTACTCACTTTTTATTTTAGATGCGGCTCTACCCCCTGCTATCAGGGGGTAAAAGGAGGTTAAAAGATGCAAAGATCGGTAAAAAATTTCATTGAAAACTACAGCTTGCAAACAAATGAGCAAGTACGATACATCGACCTGGTTTCCGAAGTAGGGGAGCTGGGCAAGGAAATTTTGACAGGTACAAGTTACGGCAAAAAGGAATACGAACATACCCATAACGCAAGCAGTGAGCTTGGGGACTGCTTGTTTTCGCTGCTTGCTTTGTGCTGCGAAATGAACATAGACGCGGAACAGGCATTGGGGCAAGCGTTGGCGAAATATGAGGCGCGGTTTGCGCAAAAAGGCAGCATAAACTCATGAATAAAGGAGTAAATAAATGATAACCCCCGTACTTGAAACAGAAAGAATCTTACTGCGCCCTGCGACTGTGCAAGACGCGGAAGTAATTTACACCAACTGGGCAAGCGACCCGGAAGTTGCCAAGTATATGCGCTGGAGTGTACACGGCTCTGTTGGCGAGACATTCGCGTGGCTGGCAACCGTAGAGGCAAACATGGCTAACGATAACTATGACTGGCTTTTCGTATTGAAAGAAACAGGGCAGGCAATTGGTTCCGGAGGAATATTTTATAACAAAACACACGGTATGTACGAACTTGGCTACTGCCTAATGAAAAAATACTGGGGCCAAGGCCTTGCCACAGAAGCGGCGCAAGCAATTTTGAAGTTCGGCATTGACGAACTTAACCTTACGAGTTTTTTTGCGTGCCATGCCAAAGAAAACCCCGCATCCGGCAGGATTTTAGAGAGGTTAGGCTTTGTGTACAAAGGTGATGGAACGTATTCCAGTTTTGACGATAAGCGTGTATTTGAGAGCCGGGAGTATTTTCTGCGGGTATAAGACGCTTGAAAAGGAAATTAGCGGCAATGGAGGGTTTAAGGCATGTTTACTTTCACTACAGTTAAACTGGAAATATTTGTTCCGAAATCTCACTTGGTTCCCCTTCGGGACGCGTTGCGCGCCGTAGGTGCGGGTGTTGTTGGCAATTACGACAGCGTAATTAGCTACAGCACAATACGGGGCAACTGGAGGCCACTGCCGGGTGCAAACCCCTATGACGGTGAAGTAGGCGTCTTGTGCGAAGGGGACGAATATAAAGTGGAAGTACGCTGCCTTGCGGCGAAGTTGCCTGAAACCATATCTGCCATTAAGACAGTTCACCCTTACGAAGAACCTGTAATTAACGTAATTCCGTTGTTAACGGTTTAGGAGGTAACTATGAAATTAATCCCAACCCGCCAAGTACATCTGGATTTTCACACTTCGCAATTTATCCCGGGTATCGCAGAATGTTTCTGCCCGGAATCTTTTGCGCAAACATTCGCGGACGCTCACGTGGCATCTGTAACAGTATTTGCCCGCTGCCACCACGGTTACACATACTACCCGTCAAAAGTAAACCCGGAGCTGGTTCACCCTCATTTAAACGGCAGAAACTTGCTGATAGAGCAAATTGACGCGTTGCACGCCGCAGGCATACGCGCCCCCGTGTATACCACAATCCAATGGGACCGTTACATCGCGTCCCGCCATCCGGAATGGCTTATACGGGACCGTTCCGGCCGTCACGAGCATGATTCTTTTGCAGAGGCCGGGTTCTACCAATCTCTGTGCGTAAACACCGGGTACTGGGGCTTTCTTGAAGCGCACATGAGGGAATTGCTAACCTTGCTGGATGGCAAAACAGACGGGTTTTTCTTCGACATAACGGGAATCCGCCCGTGCTTCTGCTCTGTTTGCCTGCCGCAAATGCGGGATCAAGGCGTTAATCATTATGATGACACGGCAGTTCGCGCCTTTGCAAAGAAGGTCATCGACCGTTTTAAAGCGCGCATGACTGCCCTGGTACGGGAATACAGCTCAAGTTGCACGATTTTCTACAATGCAGGGCATATTGGCCCTTGTACAAGAGAAAGCGCGGACAGCTACACCCATTTCGAGCTGGAAAGCTTGCCTTCCGGTGGGTGGGGATATTTGCACTTCCCAATAACCGCCCGGTATGCCCGCACATTGGGCATCGACTGTATGGGGCAGACCGGGAAATTTCACACAGCCTGGGGCGA
>WQTQ01000202.1 GCA_009786175.1 Bacillota bacterium
AACAGCGAACAAATCTTTTGCTCGCAGGTTTTTACTCGCTATTTTACTATCTTGTGCACGTGAAAAATCGATACCTTCCTTAACTTAATGACATTGGGGTAAGTTTTCAAACGCCTATTCACCTTTCTTCCAGCCGCTTTTTTAACGCCGCAAATTCCGGGTAAACCCACAGCGGCTCAAAGACATCGCCTTCCAAATCGTTTAACATATGACCGCAGGATGTACTTGGCAAACTCTTAACAACATTTGCTGCGGAACGAGATACCCTGTCAACTAACACCGAAGTAAAAAACATAGGCTCAAACGTAAGCATATCTGCGTCAAGGGCGTACTTTTCTGCCTTCAACAAGTTGTCAATTGCTTTTTTTGTATCATGCCCGACGTAGTGTTTGGCCAGTTCTACACAGGTCATAGCAACCCAGACGCTGTATTCAAGCAGGTTGCCGTCATAAAAAATGGTTTCGTACAATTTAATTGCCGCTTCCAAGTGCATAATTGGGTTTTGGCAGCCCGGCTCCATAGATAACGCAAGTAATTCCGCAGCGGCGATATAAATACATTGCAATATATTTTCTTGTTTTTGCAGGATTTTTTTGTCGCCCTCATACAAAAATGAAAGAAGATACTCGCGGCTATGAAATGCAAAGGGCATTTCCATGGCAGTTTTTATGGCTTTTTCGTTTTGCCCCATGTCTTTGTATGCTTGGCACAGGATGAAAGTTGCCGAGTTACGGACATGACTACTTGCGCAGTCTTCCAGAATACGTTCGCATAATTGGATTGCTTCGTTAAGTGTCTTGTGCTTGCAGGCTAAATCCGTTAAATAATTAGCATCATATTTTAGAGCCTGTGCCAGGTTTTTCATAAATACATAATTACGCGGGTACTCTGCCAACGCCTCTCGCATAAGCGCGATACACGCCTTCAAATCTCCTGTATTAAGAAAATGCCCGTACTTTTCTTCGTATACTCTTATTTTTTCGTCTTCCGCCGCATCGTTGATGGAAAATAAAAAATCCGCACTAACTCCAAAAAAATTGGCCAACGGAACAACCAGCGTAATGTCCGGGAGGGCACTGCCGTTTTCCCACTTGCTTACCGCTTGGTACGAAATCCCCAAGTACTCCGCAAGCTTTTCTTGTGTAACATCGCGCTCTTTGCGGAGGTTTCTAATTTTTTTACCAATGTTCATGATAAAATCCTTTCCAAAAATAAAATTCTTATGGCCGGGCTTATTGTAAAAAACAAAATGATGACTGCTGCGTTTAAACCTATAAATACCTTGACGGAGTAACCATTGTGCCGTCATAGTACCACAAAGTGCTTTTGTACAATAAGCATAACAAACCACATGGGAAGTGTTATAAACCAAAGGATGTGAGTAGAAATTACAGCAATTAACAAATATAATCCCCAGGCCCGCAAAAGAAAAACCAGCAGCCCGTTACATACAGGACAATCGGCACCATAACCCCGGTCATTTGCACTATGCACCTCCCGTCTGTAAACAAGATACTATCTGCAAAAATTTTACGCAATAACGTGTTAGATTAGGTCGGCGCAACCGTGGGTTGAGTTGCGCAAATAAACTTCAAAAAAATTCCAATTTTCGGGGCTTGCTATTGTGCCAATGATTTTATATACTGACATAGTAGATATGTGTTAGAATATGTACATAGTAAAGGTGGTGACTATAATGAGGGTTGAACGAATTAACGATAATCAGATAAAGTTCGAGTTTATGGCGCAAGATTTGGCAGAGCGGGATATAAATATCAGCGACATTGTGAACCCGTCCGCAAACAAGACACACGGTCTGTTTCGCGAAATAACAGGGCTTTTGCAAACCGAGTACGGTTTTGCCACAATTGGTACGCCTCTGGTGTTCGAGGCAACAATGTCTCATGACACTTTGTGTGTCATTGTTACCAGAATGGTCAATGACCATGGGTACGGCGCAAACGACGGAATGTCTAATCTTCAAAATATACTAAGTAATTACATGTCCCAGTTAGAGACGTATGGGGAACACTCGGATGAAGTACAGTCTTTTTTAGACTCTGTACCTCTCCTTGATGATCTTCCACTGCCCCGCGGCGGTAGAAGACGGCCCGCGTGTAACGCGAAACCGCGGGTTCACAAGAAAAAACCGGAAAGCGGATACGCAGTGTTTGCTTTTGATAATTTTGATATGCTGGCCGCCGCCGCTTCCCGCATACCAGAAAGTTACAAAGGCCGCAGTCACGTATACAAATTACGGGACAAATATCAGTTAATATTGCAAAACGTTGGTATAGGCGAGCATAGTGCAAAAAAATTTACGGCCCAGTTAAGCGAATTTGGGCAAAAGCAAAAATCAAGCGTAATAACATACAATCAAATAATGGAACATGGGGAAGTTATAATTGCCGAAGACGCGATAAATAAACTTAAAATTTACCACGGGGTTTAAGAGGAGAAGATAAAATATGCAGCTGCTTTCTACGAAGCTTACCTTTCGCAAAGCTTTAGCTATTCCTTTTCGCATAACCCCTGTGGCAAATATGCTGGCTAACATTTTAAGCCTTATAAACATTGCAATTGCGCCAATAAATATATTAGTTACCGCATATTTCATAAATACTGCACTGGCCGTTGTAGCTGAAGGGCAGGACGTTAACAGAATCGTCTTGCCGCTTGTTGCTATGGCGGCTTTTTCTGTGTACGGGTACCTTACATGGCCGCTGCAAGGGCTGCTTAACCGGCATAGCTTGTAACACACAGGCACCCATGAAAGTCTGCTTGCCAACAACGGCATGTACGCGGAAATGTGGGCAAGCCAGGCAGAGAACTATAGAAAGGTGATGTAAATGGACAATTTTGCAGACAAAGTGGAAATGCAAATACAGCAAAAATCCACAAACGAACTACAGGCAATAATATTGCGAATGGCAAAAAAACTCCCGGAATCTTATCACAGTATGTTCTTGGATATTATTGAGAACAAGCATGTTGTAATTGATAAGGAACCGGCTGCCGACTTAGAGGAAGAAAAAATCTTATCCGGTATTAATGATTTCATAGAAAAAATAGGCAGTTATGAAATAGAAGCACGTTATAACTACTACGAATATTGGCATGGCGATTTCGAATATGAAGGCTGGGAACTAATAAACGACGATGGTTTTATCAATGACTTTATCAATTGCTACAAGGCTGCGGAAACTTTGCTTATTAACGCAAGATTTCCTGCCGCTGCAACAGCTTTCCGCCTGTTATTTGACGCTATTTACAAGTTTGACGAAGAAAATGCCTACTGTGACGACGGTGACCTTTCACTAGATACATTTTTCAGCGAAAAATGGATTAATCTTGACTACAGGCGGTTAAAGGCCTTGCGAGGTTATTCATCATTAATGAGCCAAGACAAAAACTTGCCGAATGAGCTGGAAGCCATATTTTCAATGTACAGTTGCCGTTACAATGCCATTATGCTTGAAGAGGCACTTAATGCAGGAAGTGAGCCTATTCCAAATCTAGAAGCTGTACTGTTAAAATGGCTTAAAATGCTTTATACCAAGCCGCCGGAAACAGCTTCTCCATATGTAAAGGAGGTGGCAATACTGTTAAAAAACCGGCAGATAATGATTGATTTTGTAAGTTCTACAGGTTTAAAATCGCCCGCGGCATATTTAGATTTATGCGCGTGTCTGTCAATAGAAAAAGCCCCTGTAAGCGAAATTATTTCATATGGCAAAACCGGCTTAGAAAACACTGACACAAACGCAAACAACAGAGAGAAGCTTGCGACATTTGTGGCAGACTTATCCAAAGAAGCAGGCGATACAGCCACCTATGAATATGCCATATTGGAACGCTTCTACACATCCGGCTGCTTACGGAATTACGTCCCTATACTTGCCACAAATTCGGCAGATATGAATGCGTTGGCATTAGCAGTTTTATCGCAGAAAAACAGTAACAGTGCAGACAATTACATTATTCAAATTTTGAACCAAAACTACGATGCTGCCTTTAACGCAATAAAAAGAGATAAGAAAAGCCTGGGATGGTCAGATTCATTAAAAGGTGATTTGTTTCCATTTTTCTTGGGGCTTTTATCACGGTTTGACAGCGATGCCGTAATTGTAAAAAGTTTAATAACAAGTAGATTTGGTGAAATCGGCGATACAGCGTACAAACTATTGTACCAAAACCTAGGCGAAATAACCGTCGAACAAGATAATGAATGGTACAAATGGTGCGTAAAAGAAATTGAAAAGCGTGTAGACGGCATTGTTTCCAACCAGCACAGGGGGGCTTATAACCGCGCGGCAGAGTTATTGGTTGCATTATGTGAAGTAAGTGACTTGCGTAAGGCAGAAAGGCCGTCATTCCTGCTTGACACGTATATGAAAAAATACCCGCGGCACTCGGCATTTAAAGGAGAAGTGCGCACGGTTTTAGGAAAGAGTAGACTTGGTTTTTTGCTATAGTAAATTTTACCCCCTGATATCACACCATCCGTGTGATATCAGGGGGTATCCTGTCTATTGACTACGGCATAAGAGATTGTTATACTAATTTCACTGAAACTATCAAGCGTTCGTTAGTCGGTTGAGATTATGTATATAGGACAGGAGATCTTACTTATGATGCAAAAATCTGCTGCAGTAAGTATATGTGAATTGGAGCAGGCTCAATACAAAGTTATTTTACAGGCCGGGTTTTCTGAAGAGCATGGCAATTACGATACATACGGGATTATGGTTACACAAAAATCCCGTGAAGGTTGGTATGTAAAAGACGAAATCAGTGACGTAACAACAGATTTTCGTTTAGCGTATAATATGGCATACAAATTTAATCTTGGCAGGCTTACAATGACTCATTTCAGGGACGTAGTCGAAGATTGGCTTTCTATGTAAGGAATGTAAGTTTGGTATGTACAACTGATCATTTTTTTTGTAATATTAACAAAACAAAAAAGGATGTGACTATAATGTACGAAACCGGCCTTGATACCAAAACACGGATTTTTCATTCCTCATTGCGGTTGTTTGCAACCGATGGTGTAGAAAGCACCACAACAAGAGGCATTGCCGATGCCGCCAATATAAAATGCGCGTCTATTTACAATCATTACAAATCCAAAGACGACATTTTACTGGAATGCTATGAATATTTTGAAAATCACAAGAGCGAATATCAGCTAACAAAGGAACAATATATACCCATCCTGCTAAATGGCACTAAAGAAGAAGTAATTAATGCCCCCAATTATGAAGTCTGCAAAGAAAAGTATGAAAATTTTGTTTATGCTCTAATGGTGGCATTCGCGCGTATACATACAGATTCACGGGCAAGAGATATTTATCTTGCCAATAAAAGCAGTGGTTTTGCGTATTTGAATGAGTTTTTTGAAACCGGCATAGAAGTCGGCAGGTTTGACCATTTCGATTACCAGCCGGTTTCTAATGCATACATTAGTATAAAACTCAACTCTGCCCATTCCATTTCTATCGAACCTAAAAACAACGAACTACTGCTTGAAAACCAAGCAAAGATGATAAATTTGCTAATAGGATTAATTCCATTTCGGTATTAATTCTATTTTACTGCCAAAAATTTTTTCGCATTCTTTTTTTGCATCTTCAAAACTGACGGCAGCGTGTTTGCCCATAACATAAGCAAGCATAAGGAATTTTTGCCCTTCTTCTCTGCCTTCTTCTTCCCGGCCTAATTTCATTAAACTTATGGCCTTTTGCCTAAAATATATAAGGCAGCTGATCATTTCACTATGAATTAAGGCGCATTCCAACCCTTCTTCCGAAGCTTTTAAGCATTCCTCGTGACGGCCTGCGTCATTTAAAGCCCCAGCGATGTTTAGCAACAGCAGACGGTATTGGCGGTTATCAAAGACATTTACCATGTACTGCTCTTCATAGCTGTCTTTTAATTTTAATAAAATTTCTATAGCCTTTGTGGTTTCTTCCGAGGCGTTGTATGCTACGGCCATTAAGTTTATCAATTGCAGCTCTTCCGGGGACAAAAAGTATTGAGAAATTTTATCTATATCAAAATCAGGCCGGTTTAACTTGATGCATTCCGTAATATATTTTAGACTGGCGGATATGTCCAAATATGGTTCATACATATGTAATGCGGCCTTATAACGCAAATAGGTTTGATACCCGCGTCCGCTGTTTTCCACAGCAGATTTGGCAAATCTTTCGTCAGACTCCAACTTATCCAACAGGCTCTTTAAATTTTTCATATCCAGGGCCACAAGATATTGTTGAAGTTTGCTGCGCTGTTTTACCACATATGCATCTTCTTCGGAAATTAAGTCTATTATGTCGCTGTTCAAATTTTCCGGCTTAACTCCAAGCCTTTGCAATACGTTTTGCAATATAAACCAATCCGGCCTGTGTTCTCCTCTTTCTATCCTAGAGATGGTTATGCGGGAACATATACCTTCGGCAAGCTTTTCCTGAGTCATTCCCTGTGCTATGCGCAGTTTTTTTATTAATGCATTTATATTAAGTAACGGCATATGATCCCCCTATAATTTAAACTGCTTAAGAATCTGCTCTGCTTAGAAAATTACTCTTAACGAAACGCGCGCGCAAGCGCGCTTTAATCATGAACATAAATTGTTACTTTACTGTAATAATTTGGGGCTGGTATAATTAATTTTAACATAACAAACCAAAACAAAACAAGGAGGTTTTAGATGTGAAAAAACTAAAGGCAAAGCTTATCATTTCGACTGTACTTAGTTTTACAATGCTGTTTTCGTTACTGGCCCCGTCTGCCTTGGCAAGCACGGAACAGCTCTTTGACGTGGATTCGGATATTTTATGTGAATCTTTTGTTAGTCCGTTTGACCGGCTGGAGTATGAAGAGTTTGAAAAGCTGGATGTTTCCATGCTCACATTCTGCCCGGAAAGGGCTCGCGCCGCACAGGCAAGACTGACCCAAACCTTAAATGAGCCTGTCGGTGTTATTGGCTTTGAGGGGCCCTATGCAGTAAGCAACGAAAACGAGATTATCGAAATTGTTGTACAGTTTGTTACGCCTCCGTCTGCGGCACTAAGCGTCCTGCATGACATTTATAGTCCCCGTTCCCGCAGCCGGGAAGCAGATTTTGACGCACAAGCATTGGCTGCCCATGATGCTTTTGCAATGCAACTTGGCGCATTGCCCATTCCTTTCAGCACAGCCGCCGCCATAGAGGTTTTTGGCCGGCACCATACCTTGTTTAACGGTGTCTTCATGCGTATTCCGGCCCATATGGTTTATGCAATTGCGGCATTGCCCGAGGTTTTTGCCGTAACCCCAAACATAACATTCCATTCACTTGGCGTTACGGAGGATGGCTTACCCCAAACTAATCCAAGTGATGAATTTATGCGTGAGACTCTCTATCACCTGCAAATTGGATATATTCACGAACTTGGTATAACCGGCGGCGGCCAAACCCATGTGGCTGTTCTAGACACAGGTATTGATTACAATCATCCTGTTTTCCATCGTTACCGTATATTACTGCCGTGCGGCAATTACGGTTTTCGCGGGCAAGACTTTATCGACTTTAGCAGAAGTCCAATGGAAGCTCTGCCTCCTAACGCAACAAGCCATGGCACCCATGTGGCCGGCACAATAGCCGCCATTGCACCGGACATTACTATGTCTCACTGGCGTGTGCTTGGGCCCAACGGCGCGGTTGGGAACAGCGTTATGCTGGGTATCGAAGGGGCATTCAAAGATGGGGCCGATGTAATGAACCTTTCTTTGGGTGCAAATGTAAACCTGCCGTTTGACCCAAGCGCATATGCCCTTAACATAGCCAGTCTTAACGGTGTTGTGGTTGTTGTAGCGGCAGGCAACAGCGGGTACGGCCCTTACACATTGGGCACTCCTGCTGTCAGTTCTTTGCCGATAACTGTTGCTAATGCCCAAATGGGCGGAAGAGGCCATATGCGTGTTAACGATGCCACAGCAAATGAAAACCCGCTGCCTTTAACAGTGCGTGGCTGGCCTTTCGGATTTGATGCAAATACCGCATTACGGGATGTTTTGCCATACCGTATGCTGGGCGCGGCCCCAACACTTGCAAACACCCCCGATTTGACAGGGTATGTTGCGGTTATCCAAAGAGGCGTAATCACATTTGTAGAAATGCGCGAAATTGCCCAAACAAGAAATGCCTCTGCCCTCATTATAGTGGACAGCACGGCTGATAATTTGGATATTCTGTCAACCCCGATAGATGGCCCAAGAGGCGAAACCACTATTCCAATTTTGCATACGGCAAATGCATATGCATCTTTGTTTGCCAATGCAACAGGTATAATTGATTTTGGTACAGGCGTAGAATATACCCCATTAAGAGATAATCTTAATGTATCAAGCTCTCGCGGCCCTGTTGCCCTAACTTACCACATTAGCCCGGATATTGCAGCACCGGGCACAAGAATTATGTCAACAGTACCGTCTTTTGTTGCAAATATAGACGACAATCCTTACTGCCACCGTTATGCCTATCAATTTGCCTCCGGCACATCCATGTCTGCACCGGCGGTTGCCGGGGTAGCTGCCCTATTGATACATCAATTCCCCAACGCCGCCCCGTATGAAATAAAAGCAAGGCTTATGAACACCGCAAGACCCCTTGCAGACGGAATTTACGGCGTATTTGATGTAGGCGCAGGTTTTATGGTGCCATTGGCCGCACTTCAAAGCCAGTCTTTTGCGACAGTTGAGCATTATATCCCATGGCGCGGCGACAGTACCCCCGGCTTTACACCGGGTTTAAGCAACGAAATTATGTCCTCTTTAAGCTTTGGCAGTATTCGGTCAAATGACGAAAGCCAAGCCGCTCAAAGTCAGCCGCTTACCGTAATAATCCACAATGCAAACGGCACCTGGACACCGCAAGTAACCTTCAATGGCAGCCACAGCGGCGTTACACTTCAGCTGGTAAATTACGATATAACAGGCGCAAATCACACATTCACATTCAAAATGATGTTTAGTGAAAGCGCAAGCTTTGGCTATTATGAAGGTAACATCGTTTTTTCCAACGGTGAGAACCGCATAACCATGCCATTTGCAGCAAGATACAGGGATAACGATGTGCCTCCGGCCATAGAAGCCCTTCCAACTGCGGGTATTTTCCGCCCGATTATTTCCGGCTTCACACTTGAGTATGAAGGGCAGGATGACCCAAGGCTGCAAAGAAGTAACATAGTTGGTGCTTTAACCGATGCAAACGTAAGTACCTCCGTGTTTGGCTGGACAGAACCTACGGACGAACAACTCTCCCGTTTAGTGGAATTTTACGCCATCCAAACCTATGGCAGTGAAGTGGGCAGATTGTTCTATGGAGGGTATCTGTATTTACGCTCACCCGGCGGGCTGTTTGCCTTTGCTGACCTTGTGGCATCCCGTATGGGCGGCTACGATTTGCCCGAGGGTGTTTATGAAATGCATGTCTTTATTCATGACCCGGTATATGGGGAATATGACAGGGGCTTACACATAAGCCTGGGCGAATTTGTTGTAACAAACCGCCGTCCGGTCCTTATTTTTGACAATGACGGGTATTTCACCTTTGGCCCAAACGACCTTCATGTTCAATTCTCTGGCAGAGTTGAAAGCTGGGCGCAGGATATAGCAATAGAGCGCGACATACGCACAGTTTTGTTTACGGAAATTGATACGGACGAGCCTGCGCTGTTTGACTACAGGTTTGCTTACATTAATATGGGAGCCGGTTTCTTTCCTGCAAGTGCAGACGGAACCTTTTTAAACCCCATGCTTCCCCATATAAGCAGCTTTGACCAGCCCATGACCTTTTATGCGGCGGCAGCAGATGGGGTAATTCCTCATCAAGGTATCGCCTTGGCGGCAATGGTTTCCGTGCTTACACCGTTTACCCATGAGTACGTAGGCCCGGCAGAAATACCCCCCGTTTTACCGCACCATATAACTGTACAGATTAATACACCCATCACAGAATTTACCGTAACGGAAGGAAGCCCCGTATTGCCGTCATTGCCAAACTTCCTGGCGTTTTGGAATTTGGTTCTGGTGGATGATACAGATGTTTACGGCCGTTCGGTAGCAAATGGTTTAAGGTTGGAATGGTGGCATAACGGTCAGCTTCTGCAAGGCATAATGAGCGGAAACGTGTCATTGTTTGGTATGGGAGTTCATCCCGCCGATCCGGACAGGTGGACCGGCACGGAAATGACCGTTCATACACCTTCTGCATTCGGACATCTAGTAACACCCGCCATTCGTGGTGATTATGTAGTACGTGCGTTCTTGGGCGATACACTCCTTGCAGAAAGTGAAACCATTCGCATAAATGTAATTG
This sequence comes from Bacillota bacterium, assembly GCA_009786175.1. Next base: position 10,367 of record WQTQ01000202.1, read on the forward strand.
AAACCAACTTTGACCCGGCGTTGGTAGAAGTAGAGCCTAACTGGAATTTTAACAGAATTGAGTTTATGGAAGGCACCGTGCCGCTGGGTGCCCATTTCCCCAAAACCATTAATGTAACTCTTCCGGAAAACACAGGTCTTGCACCAAATGCGCAAATGCGCACCCAGTGGGTCAGGGAAAATGAAAACGGTACCCGCACAACTCTAACCCAAACAACGACTACCCTACAAAGCCATGGCATATTCCCATACGACCCCAATAGGCTAACAAACGAAAACCCGATAAACGCGCCGATTGGCGGCGGGTGGCCAATGACTGTAAACCTAAACGCCTTCCACAACGGAGAGTGGCGGTTGCATGTATACATCGCCAACCAAAGTGTTTATGTAAGTGAGGATGTATTGACAATAAACATTTATCGTGACCTTGCCCTTGAACATTTGACTGTCACATTTGAATATGTTACGACAGAAATAAATATGCGTGAATGGCAGCATCCACTTACCCTTGATGACATTTCGCCTGTAATTGTTCATGTTGACTTTGGTCAAGTGCCGGATCGCACAACATTTACAGAAAACACACTTGTTGCTTTTAACTGGCAAGTGGGCGGCACAACCACAGGTCTGATATTCCAAAGAACCTTGGGTCAGCTGGGGATAGACCCAACAGATCCGGACAGACTTGTAGGCTCTTACAGGCCGCCAAACGGCTGGTTTAGAGACGGTGCCGGCAATGCTCAAGCAGCACGCTGGACGGCTGACATTTATAACCTACAGTTTACCATGGGCGGAGGAATGGGCACACTGCATAATCTTGGCAGATCTGACACAATTACCTTTAATGTAGAGCCCTTAATATCATTAGGTAACATTACGTTTAGCTACGTAAACTTCCCCGAGTTTACAGTAAGCCCGCCGCCATTTCATTTATCTGTTGAATTTGAAACAGAATTGGATAGGGAAAGATTGGTATTTGCATGGCTTACCTACAACTTCTCCAATGGCAGAACCAGTGCATTTACATCTCCACGGATGGTAACTGATTTACCTGATAACATGCTTAATCTGAACGTAGGATTTGCATTAAATCGTCAAATGCTTCAACCAATAATATGGGTGTACGGACTGGATGAAGATGGCAATGTTGACATGTATAATGTTATAGCCGCTTATACACCAAGCCGCTGGGCATTCTTTATGAATGGTGCGCAATTATGCGATTGCGGTGTGCCGCATGTTCCGTATTTTGACTGCAGATGCAACGATGATTTACCGGTATTTGATTTTGAAATCTTCAACAACGGCCCGGGCGGTACACAATACCCAAGACCAAACGCAAGCCTTGCCGAAGCTGGTTTAATCCGTATGTGGACACGGCTTGACGGCGTGGGTACGCCTATATGCTTTACCGCATCTTACACCATTACTGCGTATGATCAGGATAATAATTGTGCCATGGATTTTGTACGTGTAGGCAGAGTATGGACAGACGGGCAAGGTTGGACAAACTACTTTAATTTGTTGGACATTGATAAAAACGGCTGCTGGCAGTACATTAACCTGACGATAACCGTCTTTGAGCAAACTGTGGATATTCTGCTTGTTAATGACCCACCTGTGAACATTTACCACACGGTAACAATCACCGTAGAAGCCGGTGCGATTGGTGTTTACGCAACTGTCACAACCACTGTAGAAGTGCCTAACGGCGAAACAATTCCTGCCGATGTTATTCCAAGCACTGTTCCACGCATAGGCTTCTATTTTGCAGGCTGGTACCCAAGCAGCCCTGCAGAACATGGATATGTAACCGAAAATTTGGCGTTTACCGCCAAGTTTAACCCGCTTTGGCACTATATAACTTTTGAAGCAGGCAACGGCGGTATACTACAGCCTGCGGATGGGTTTGGCTTAGTAATTCGCATACGTGACGGGTTCACATTTTGGGAAGACAGAGTACCGGCACCGGTTGCAAATGAAGGTTACAAATTTGTGGAATGGTACCCGGCCAACCCGGCAGGCTTTACAGTACACGATAATATGACATTCACGGCAGTATTTGCGGCGGAAGAAATTATTCCGGTAACACCACAAATTGTAAGCGTCACGCCAAACCCCGCAATTGTAGAACAAGGCGGTATTGTTGAACTTGTTGTAATAACCCAAGGCATGCCGGACGGTGCATGGGTTGATCTAAACGTAACGTGGCGTCCGGGCCTATATGTTGTTGGCGGGCCAAGGTTTTACATTGTAAATAACCAAGCCGTAATTACCGTATCCGCCACAGCAGATGCCCGTTTAGGCCGAGACGGTTTTGCCATAGCAGCCCGCGCAGCCGGTGACTGGGGAATCCCATTCATCATTGACAGCTACACCTTTGTAATTGAAGTGAAGTAAGATATGACCAAGAAGATGTAGGCTCTTAGTCTTAAATGCAAGGCACAAAAAAAGCGCGAATGCGCTTTTTTTAGTGCCCGAGAAGGGACTTGAACCCCCACGATATTGCTATCAGTGGATTTTGAGTCCACCGCGTCTGCCATTCCGCCACTCGGGCAACAAAGACAATTATACACATAAAATGCTAATATGTCAAAGAAAAAAATAAACCCTTTAAAAAACCAAGAAACAGGCTTCATAAAGGGTAGGGGGCTTGTCCCATTGTAAATATTTTTATACCTAACGTTTTTCTACCACAAACTTGATAGATGTTTTTTCTTGTCCATCAACTTCAAGTTGAGAGAACGCAGGGATACATACCAAGTCGATACCATTTGGCGCAACATAGCCCCTTGCAACGGCAATACTTTTTACAACTTGGTTTACAGCGGCAGCACCAATGGCGTTGATTTCCACTGGTTTGTCGGTACGCAGAATAGCTGCAATGGCACCGGCAACGGATTTGGGCTCGGATTTTGAGGATACCCTTAAAATTTCCATAACAATTCGCCTCCTATTATGATAAGTGCGGTGGATTTGGTTTCATAATAATTATATCACATGATTGCCTGCTAGTCGCTAAAAATCATACATGAAATTTTTTCATATTTGAGGGAATTTTTAGGAAATAAATTTTTTCATGTTTTTTAGTGCATTTTTTTCCAGACGAGAAACCTGAGCTTGGCTAATACCTATCTCGTCCGCTACTTCCATTTGCGTCTTACCTTCAAAAAACCGTAAAGACAATATTAATTTCTCACGGTCGCCAAGCCGCTTTAATGCTTCCGAAAGTGACAAGTTTTCCAGCCAGCGGTTATCAGTATTTTTTTCGTCACTAACTTGGTCCATCACAAAAATCGCATCTGATCCATCTTGGTATACAGGCTCATACAGGCTTACCGGGTCTTGTATGGCATCCAGTGCGAAGCTGACTTCTTCTTTAGGAATGCCCATTTCTTTAGCAATTTCGTCAATATCCGGCTCTTTGCCGTTTTTGTTTGTCAAGGTCTCTCTTACGCCCAATGCCCGGTAAGCTATGTCCCGAAGGGATCGGCTGACACGTATGGTATTGTTATCGCGCAGGTAGCGGCGAATTTCGCCGATAATCATAGGCACCGCATAAGTTGAAAATTGTACCCCGTGAGAGGTGTCAAAATTGTCAATTGCCTTTATTAAACCGATACATCCCACCTGAAAAATGTCGTCTACATACTCTCCGCGCCTGTTGAAACGCTGAATAATGCTTAGCACCAGGCGCAAATTACCAAAAATATATCTTTCTCTTGCCTCCTCATCCCCTTGTTGAATTTTTTCAAATAAAGTTCGTTTTTCATCTCCTTTTAATATCGGCAGTTTCGAGGTGTTTACGCCGCAGATTTCTACCTTGCTGCTGTGCATACAAATTCCTCCACAGAAATGCTTTAGTAATACTAAGCATTTCCAGTGGAGAATAAAGTATACTGGAAATATGTGTTAGTTAGGTGTTGTAAAATTTTATACCCCCTGATATCACACTCATAAATGTGATATCAGGGGGTAAGGTTTTATAGCCAATTACCAAGTAATAATTGCTGCTCTGTTTGCACTGTCCCACTCTACAGCTGCGTCAAATGCATACATAACAAATCGCAGTGGTATAAATGCGCGATCGTTTACAAGCAGTACGCTGCCCATACCGTCCGGAAGCATCTCGTCTACAGGGATTACCAGTGTACCCGTAGGCAGGAATATGATTGCAGAACGTGTTGCACTATCCCAATCCACTTCTACGCCCAGTGCTTCAGACAAGGTGCGTAATGGCATCATCATACGATCGGTTGCCACGTCGATAAACGGCGCACCAACACTTATACGTGTATCGCCATTAAGCAGATACTCGATATTTCCAACCGTGAAGACTAATCTGTTTTGTGGCAGCAGTACAACATCCTCATGTTCTGTGGCTTCTTCCGCGTAGACTTCTTCATAGTATTCTTCATAGTATTCTTCATACTCCAGATATATTTCTTCATAGGCGTAGTCATCGTACTGTGTCAAAACATCACCTGTCGGTATACGTGGTGTCCACGGAGTGGAAGGAGCAAGAGCAGGAGGTGGTGCAGGTGGCTGCTGTGGTGGTATTGGAGGAATTTGTATCGGCGGTTGTTGTGGCGGGAATTGCACACCCGGTGCCCGTACCAAAGCATTTAGAGCATCACGAAGTGTATCGTAAGCCGCATTAACTTCCTCTTGAGTTGCATTTTCGTCTGCAAGTACTGCCTGAGCCGCTGCTCTGGCTGTTACCATGTTAGCCCAACTACCGGCAGTATAAGCATTTTGGTTACGTGCCAGAGCTTGTGTTACTAATGCTTGTAAAGCAGAGCGGTCAACATCCACTTGCTCTTGCACAACAAATTCTACTGTCGCACTAAGTTCCGAATCCAGATGCTGTACTCCGTCGCCGACAACCCTCACTTGAACATCGTAAGTGCCCTCTGCAAGGTTAAGTGTGGCAAGGTCAAAGCTTGTGTCGGTTATTACGCCGCTTACGGCCACACCGTCTACATAAACCCTGTAACCCGTTGCGTTTGGCACTGCAGGCCAGGTTATGATGGTGTCTGTTAATGCCACAACCGGGACCGGCAGCTGCTGCCCGGGGTCGGGAATTGCAGTCCAAGCCGCAAAGATGGTCAGGGTGTAAGCGGGCATTACCGTGGTGGCTGTCACCGGAGTGGTCCAGCTTGCGTCCATGTACCAGCCTCTAAACACGTAGCCCTCTCTCACTGGGTCTTCCGGGAAGCCGGTCGCGCCAAGGATGAGACTGCCCTCGGGGATGAAGATGGAATCGATGCTCTCGGGGATAGTCGGGGCCTGGGCTGTGCCGCCGAGGTCAAACATTAGCTCGTAGTAATGAATTGTAGTCCAAGCTGCGAAGATGGTCAGGGTACGAGCGGGCATTACCGTGGTGGCTGTCACCGGAGTGGTCCGGCTTGCGTTCATGTACCAGCCTCTAAACATGTAGCCCTCTCTCACTGGGTCTTCCGGGAAGCCGGTGGCGCCAAGGATGAGACTGCCCTCGGGAATGAAGATGGAATCGATGCTATCGGGGTACGTTGGGGCCTGAGCTGTACCGCCAAGGTCAAACCTTAGCTCCCGGTCAGGGATGGGTGTCCAGGATGCGTGAATGGTGATATTTTGCGCTGGCATAAGCGTTGCAAGCATTACCCTGGTTGTGAGGCCGACATCCATGAACCAGCCGTCGAACCTGTAGCCTTCTCTTGTGGGAGGTGCCGGGAAGCCCTGTGCGGCCATAATGTTGGTGAACTCGGCAACTTGGATTGGTGCAATTTGGGCCGGAACCGCTGGGGCGTCTCCAAGGTTGAAGCTGAGTTCGTGTGAAACTGTGGGGAGAACCCCCAGAACCGCAAAGTACGCGGGCTTCGGCTCAAGGTTCGCGTCGAACAGAGCGGGGTTGCCCATGCGGTTGAACCAAGTGTGCGCATCGCTGTGGTTAAAGAAAGTCACGTGGCTGATGCGGTTTGAGAAGTTCATGAACTCCGTGAACAGTGCTTCGTAAATTGCTGCCTGATGGTGGCGCACCGTGTCGCTGTGGCCCGAGAACACGGGGGCTGGTGGCATGTTGACTTCCAGCTCGGAGATGGCGATGTTAACACCGGCTCCGGCTCCGCCAAGTATTCCCAGAATCTGAGCCATATTCGCTGCCACGGCTGCAGGGTTGGTTGACATGTCCGCTGCAATGCGGGTTGTCAGGGCAATACCTTCAATAAGGGGCCTGCCGGGTTGGGTGTTGCCCGGGTATACTGCCCAGCGTTGGTTCATTTCCGTCACCATGTCGCGCATGGCTTGGGCTACTACCGGATTGTGCAGGTTCGGGTCGCTGATATACAGGGTCACGTTTGGCATGTGATAACGAGCCAGGGTGAAGGAGTACCAAATCCAGTCCGCGCCGTCTTGGCCGTCTGCAGCAAACACGCGGTGCAGGCGGTTGCTCCATCCTTCCACACCTCCGGGGAAGCCGAGAGGCCACTGCGGCCAACCGGGCCCTACCCCGATAGGAGTCATAGACCTTAAAGCACCGCGCCATCCGTCTTCCACATGCTCGGGGCCGGCTCCTGCCAAAAACGCGTTGTTCACCACATACATGGCGGACAGCCTGCCGTCATAGCGGGCAACATTTTCAATAAACAGCTCCATAAAGCCAAGCGTGGTCTCGCGGGGAAGCGGGGTGTGAGTGCCAGCCGCCACTTGCACGGCAAGGGTCGGGAACGCAGGATTAATACCCTCTCTCCAGATGGCGTCCATGTTGTTGGCCTCTGCAAACTCTATAAACTGGTCATAGAGCCACCAGTTTCCGGAGGTTGGCAGGAGGTTAAAGTTGGCCTGGGTTAAGGTATGAGGTATAAGCCCGCCGGAGTGACCCAGCCTGCCCAATATCAGGGCGTTGTAGTGGTGAGCCAGCATCTGGCGCGTGTTGCTTGGATACATTTCGGCCAGGTTGTTTTGAAGCACGGGAACAAGAATTCCGCCGGCAGCGGCCGGGGGCGCGGCGTAGTTTTCCGCCACAAAATTCACGTCGTACCTAAACAGGTCGTGCATGACGTTGCCTACACGGAAATGCCCGCTGAATCTTTCCGCCAAAGAAGGCAGGCTCAGGTCATATTCCGGGAAGCTCTCATGACGGGTCAGGGTGAAATCGAAGATATAGTGTGGAATGTTGACCAGCGCATGGTTTGTAATCAAGTTCGTGGGAACCACCACAAAAAAGTCGTGGGGATGGTCGCCTGCCAGTAATGTATTCAAGCGTTCCTGAGACATAAAATATCGAATCTCAAAATATCCTCCTTGTTCCACAATGTTGTTCATGACAGGTTCGCCCGCAATGGTAGCGGGGAGCAATGGAGGCATTAGAGCAGCAGCGTTCGCGCCGGTGTTCGCACCGGCAGCCGGTGTGTTCGGCACTAAAGTTGCTCTGTTGGCAAAGTAGTTATTTGTTTGAGCGAAGTCGGCACCGTGTGAACGGGAGAACAACGCCATGCTGTGAAGACCGGTAGTTCCGCCTGGGAAAACTTGGACTACATCGTGAGGCCCGCCCACGGCAACGCGGCCACGAACGAAAATCTCATACCGGCCTCCCGGCTGCAACACGTCTCTAAAGGTGGACATGTTGATGCCAATGCCACTGCTTGTGGGCCCGCCGGCTATTGTCACCCGCAGGGCATTCCTGCCCTCATGCGTAGCCGCGGTGACGCCCATGCTGTTAACTCCGGGAATTCCAACAAAGTGGTCGTAGGCAAATTGTTCACCGGATGGCACGTTTTGGAAGTTGATTCTGCGGCGGGACAAATGGGCCGAGCCTTGCAGCGTCGTCCATTCGCCCGGGAACAGGCCCTGAATGTACGGGTCTGTTGCCAGCGAGTAAATCACATGGGAGTTCACGTTGATGACGGCGACAGCGTATTGCCTTGGGTCATCAAAGGACGTGGCGCGAAGGAACAGATTGCTCAAAAGCTCGTCGCGGGCAACCGTGACCGTGGCTACGTTGCCGTCCACTGTCAGAGTGGAAGCAACAGTGTTGCCGCTACGGTCCGTAAGCCTCCACAGAACATGAGAATCGTCCATGGCAACACCGTCCTCGAAGACAGTCGCGGTGAAAGTATGGGACTCTCCCGAGTCAAGATTGACGGTTTCGGGTACGATGGCCACCGTGTAGTCTCTGTCAGGAGCTTCGGTGATGATTAGCTGGACAATACCTGACTCAAAGACGCGGTAATTGCCTGTTGCCGGGTCGCCAATTACAACCCTGAGAACGTACTCGCCGGAATCTTCAGCTTCAAGATTGGGCAAGTGGGCGTCGGAGAATATAGTCACCAAAGGCACATAGAAGGACGTGCCTGCGACGGGGTTAAAGGGATTGATACCGGCTTGGACAAAGAGCATTATCTGGCTGTCCCTGACCGTGGCTACAACGTCGCCGTCCCTGGTCCAGTACACGCCTATAGGCGGCATGGGGGAATGTATGGCGAAGTTCGGGTGCGTTCTCAAAAGCTCCAGATTCCAAGACAGAGGTACGTCAAGATCCAAAGCCCTTGTGTCAGCCAGTGCACGCACAATCTCGTGGTGGGCGGTAAATCTGACGGAAAGGTCGTCCGGGCCTGCGGCCTCCACGCCGTCAAAAGTACCGCTGTGAGCGACATAGAACGTGGCGGGAAGCGAACGGTGCGAGCGTCCGAAAATAAAAGACTCCTGCACAAGCGCGTCGGTATAGAAGAACTGTTGGGGCCAAAGCTCAGGCCCCTCCAAGCCGAAATCGGAAGGCACCGCGATTTCTAAGCTGAACGTACCATCGGGGTTGATTGGCAGGTGTACGGCACCCGCCGCATAGTGTTGAGCACCTGTCCTGAGCCAGCCCATGGTGTAGTCCCAAGGTCTGGTCGCCCGCTCCCAGAACGGAAACCCTTCGGGCATTGGCATGGTTCCGGGATGCGTCCCGCCCGGCTGGGCGGTCTTGAAGGCGAGCCTGTAGCCAAGCTCTTTAGCCCATTCTATTGCCGGGCTGTGCACACGACCGGTTATAGTCAGGGTGCCGCTGCCGTCGTGGGTAAAAACAGCCTCGTCGAAAATAATCTCGGGGCGGTCATTGTTAATAAGGAACTCGCCCAAGCTGAAGCCCACGGAGTAATCCGGGTTGAAATGGCAGTTTACAAAGACCCTTAGCTCGTACACGCCGGGAGGCTTTATGTGAATTTCGCCGGCTCTTGTAATGCGGGACGTTATTATATTATGCTCCCAAATGGCCACGTTCGCATACGTGAGAAGCGAGCCGCGATACCAGGTTGTGTTTGCGGCGGGG
>WQTQ01000203.1 GCA_009786175.1 Bacillota bacterium
AAAGCCGTATAAAATGCGGCGAGTGCGGCTCATGGTACGGCTCGAAGGTCTGGCATTCCACCAGTAAATACCGCCGAACCATCTACCGATGCAATCACAAGTTCAATGGTGATATGAGATGCAAAACTCCCCACCTTGACGAGGACACCATCAAGCGGCTGTTCGTTTCGGCGGTAAACAAGCTACTCGCCGACAAAGACGAGATTATCGCCAACTTCGCTTTGTTGCGTGACGACCTTTACGGCACGGCCGACCTCGAAGTGGAGCGGATGACGTTACAGGAAGAGACAGCGGTTGTCGCTGAACTGATACAGAAGTGCATCGGGGAAAACGCCCGAACCGCTCTTGACCAAAGGGAATACCAAGAACGCTACGAGGGTCTGGTCGCCCGGTTCGATACTGCCAAGGCACGGTTTGAGGAGGTTTCCAAACTGGTTACCGATAAAAAAGCAAGGAGCGAATTAGTGGAAGCCTTCACCACTGAACTTGCCCGACAGGACGGATTACTTACCGAATTTGACGAGCGGCTTTGGTTCAGCCTTGTGGACTTCGCTACTGTCTACGGAGAGGACGATGTACGGTTCATTTTTAAGGACGGCACGGAGATAACGGCTTAATGAGTTGGTTGGTTAGGAACTGTCCGTAAATTAGTTAATCAGTTAATGTCGATTTAGCGTTGCAATTGCAAGTTGCTCCAATTGCAAATGGGTACTTTATTTACGGACGGCTCCTTAGTCAATCAATCCGTCTTCACGCCATTTTTCCTGCCAGAGCATCCTGCTTTTTTCTTGTTCAGATAACTGGGCTATTTCTTTGAAAAATGTTGGTTTGGGTTGGCGTGGTGGAACAAACGGAGTAACCTGCTGCGGTGGCTTGAACCCTTTTTCTGTAAACAAATCTGCACTCTTTACTTCAAGAAATTGCTCTATCGGTAGCGCAACCGCAATATCCCGAATATCTCCAATTTTAAGCGTCAACGTATCACCGAGCGAGTCGGGATTTTTGTCAACGTCAATAATGTCACGAAATCTCCTCTCGCTGTATGCAATTTTCTCATCATCTGTAAGTGGAACGGTGGCTGCTCTGCCCATACCAACTTTTCCTATACTATCAAGATACTGCATAACTGCAAAATCTGTTGCGCCGTCCAAAGTTTGCTTATCAATATGCCCCTCTGTCAAATCCAGTGCTATACGGAATTCCTTTTGGTCAGCGTATGCCTTGGTTTTATGAAACTCGTTATATGCATCGGAAGAATTGAGGTCGATATCATAAGAAACACGGCGATAAGCAAGATAGTAATCTATCCCACCGAAGCGTTGTTTGACTGCATCAGAAACTCTATTTAAAAATTCGTCTGGGTCAGTGATAACAACAGCCGTGTCGCCAAAATCACGCATTTGAGAATCAGGTTTTACGAAACATTCTTTACCATCATCATATTCGAGTGAAAACAAGCAGTATATTTTTTCGCGTAGCAAAAGCATATCTATCAAACCGCTCTCACGAAAGCCATTGTTAATAGGTTCTCCCGATTCATTTACCCAACGACCTAAAGGATTAGGCTTTCCACCCAAACTCTTTGTAAAACCCTCCATAGCATCATCCACAGACGGTTTATTAGTATACGGCTGACTCTTATCCCGCGACCATCTTTCAAAAGGCACAAACCATGAAATTGAACGCATGAAAACTTCGCCATCGAGTAGTTTTTCGGCATATTCTCGTGCCGTAACTTTTACAAGATAGTACGGAACATGGAAATGCAATAGCATTCGCGCTTCATTAAGAAAAACTTCGGCTTTTATATGCCCAAGTTCTGAAGCTTGATTAAACAGTTCTTCTGCCCTGAACAGATTTCGTGCTACATATTTACCTTCCGAGTATATACACCCTAAAATCACCATTGACAAGGGCTCGGCCTTTTCAGCAGAACTGTTAAGTAAGCCAATCGCTTTAACCATATCGCGTTCAAAAAAACTCCCACTTATGTAGCACCGAGATAAAAAATACTCCGCTTGGGCGTTGCCAACATTTGCTAATGCGGTCAGTTCGGCTATGCTAATATGCTCGAACAGGAAGTCTTCAAGGTTTTCTATGCCGCGTCTGATGGCGATTGAAAACAACTTCAATGCTTCGGCAATGTCTTTATTTACACCGATGCCCAATAGATAGCACCTGCCTAAATTAGCGAAAGCCGGAAGCTCGTTATGTTCAGCGGCCTTGGTAAACCAATATACAGCTTTTTCTGTATCAACAGTGACACCTTTACCTGTCATGTAGAACAAGCCCAAATCATTTTGAACGCCAGGTAACGGTGAGCCTTGTTCTGCCGCAATTGTGTACCACTTGATGGCTTCCGATAAATTTGAGGGAACGCCGTTACCATGCTCGTAGCATCGCGCCAAGTTGTTCTGCGCTATTGCCAAACCATGCTCTGCTGCTTTTTTATGCCATTTTACAGCCTCTTCAAAATCAACTTCAACACCTAAGCCGTTCTCATACAAATAACCTAATGTGCTTTGCGCTTCGGTATGTCCTTGTTCAGCCGCAACCTTATACCATTTTACAGCATTTGGCAAATCGCATTTTATGTTTTCATAAAAATCGGCTAACCGGTACTGTGCATCAGCAACACCTTGATTCGCCGATTTTGAAAACCAATAAAACGCTTTAGCTATATCAATTTCGCCTTCGTTTGGATTGACAAAGAGTAATCCTAAATCATATTGTGCTTGCGGGTCACCTTGCTCAGCGAGTAAGAGTAATTCTCCCTGATTCATAAGATACCTCCCTTATGCGGCTTGCACCCAGCCATTTAGCAAATGCACCCACCCCTACGGATTTTGCACCCAGCACAGAGGTCGATGCACCCACCTTGACCGCCGAAAAAGATAATCATTAAATTGTATCAAACACGACGTGATTATTTCTAATAAAGACATAGAAGCAAGTTTTGCTTGAAATTCGCGTAGTTTTGCCATTTTTGTTTTCTCCACGGCGACACCACAAATTTCCTCAAACTCTTTTTTTAGTCCGTCAAAAAACAAGGGGTCAATTACTTTGTGTATGTTTTCAAGAGAAGTATAGTGCATACCGCCCGAACGGCGTGTTTCGGGGTTTAGTGTGCTTTCAAATACCGCCCCAAATATAGTGGGGCTTATTTCCGCCCAGTTAAAATTCTCGCTTGCTTTAGCTAAAAGCAGAGTTCTTATTTCTTCTGTAAAATGTGGAATTTCAATATCTTTTTCGTCAAACAGTCCACCGTTTACATATGGGAACTTGACAAGGTTTTCATCAAGATAAGGGTCACGATTTTCAGGTAGCGTGTCCAACACATCGAACAACTCAATGAGTGCCTTTCTCATATGTCTTGCTTCAAATTCTGCAAGATAATCATGGAACATGGCTTTGCGTCCGAATATGCCTGCATCATCAGCATACAGGCAAAAAACAAGACGAACACATAACACGTTTAGGCTTTTAAGCGCACGTTCGCTTGTTGGGTCAACATATTTTTTTGCAAAGGCATCATAAAGCAAGCCTACAATTTCACCGGCGGCAATGGAAACTTCCATTTCACGTTTCAAACGCTCGTTGCCGCTATCGGTAAGAAATGCAAGGCGATAAAATTCTGTAGGCAGATTTTTCAGTAAAATTTCCTCCGGTTCACCGCCGGGGCGTTCCATGTCATACACAAAAAATGTGCTGAAATTACAAGTAACCACCCAGCGAGGATGTTTTGATAACGGCAGCTCGGTTATGTATCGTTTTGCCTGTTGGAATGGTGTGAGTAACGTGCCGTCTGATTGATTAATAGGTTTCCGCAAATCTATATCTAAACTTTTTTGCTCAATTAGCACTCGCGTTGACGGAATAATAATATCAATAAAACCTCTGTGGTCTATGTGTGCTCTGCTTTCAAATTCGGCAAACTGCTCTGGGTGTTCTACTCCGAAGACATTACGAAGCAAAGACAACCAAAACGGCTGGCTTTGTCCTTTTTCGTAGCCTTTATCTTTCCAGAAGTCAGCAAATTTCTTTGCGGCAGCTCGTTGCCCGGCATCAGTCATAATCAGTTCTCCTCGAAAATATCTTTATCGTTTAGCAACCCCATTACGCTCTGTTTTGCAGTTTAACTCATTTGATTTGGTAATGCAAGAAGTCGTTACCCAAAAGTCAACCCCCTGATATCGCATTCACCAACATGATATCAGGGGGTACGCTATTCCATTCCTATTTAACTGTAATTATCCCCGACCTGTTACTGCCATCCCATTCCACCGTTGCGTTAAATGAATACATTACGTATCGCAGCGGTATAAACATGTGTCCGTCTACAATTACGGCTGTACCCATACCATTTGGCAGTTCCGCACCTGCCCGGACTGTTAGCACTTCGCCGGAAGGCGGCGTAATTTTCGCACTGTGTGTATCACGGTTCCAGCCTACAGCCGAGCCTGTTGCTTCTGCAAAGGTACGCAGTGGGATCATCATCCGGTCGAACTCTGTATCGATGAATGCCGCTGCGTCACCTGTATGAGGTATGCCATTTTTTATGAATTTAATATCACCGGCGGTAAATTGCAGTACAAGTGATGATGGTCTGTTCAAAATATCCACTATTTCGTCAAGGTACTCCATTCGAAATAAACTGTTACGGGAGGTAAAATTAAACCAAGTGCTTCCCGGGCTAAGGGGCTGTACGGCAACAATATGCCTTTCACCCGGTAATACTGTATCGGCATGGAACACTACCACAACGCTTCCGTCCGCACTGAAATTGCCTTTTAATGTTTGGATAACGGTTACGTAGTAAAGGTCGGTAGCTCTCCAGCCGGTATGAACTTGCTCATGTGACAGTCTCATTGGCCTGGCAATTTCTACAACAAAAATATATGGCGAGCCGTGCACAATATCCTCTATTGCCGTAGACCTGATAAAATCATTTGCAGGTGGATTATCCCTTGTCAACTCGGTAATAAATGTCACAATCTCATGCCCGGATGTTGTGCTGCTAACATTTAAGCCCGGTAATCTGCTTTCGGACAATGGCCTGCCCAGCGATACGCTGTTTTGTGGATTGCATAAGTCGAAAACAGCGTATTGTACAAATGCAAACCCACCATCACGGATATTAGAGTAGGGGGAATCTACTGTTATAAGGGGCAACAGATAATTGGTTTCACGGTTAAAGGTCAGGCCCAAACCGGAAATTTGAGTCGAGACCACTATTGCACGCCCATCATCGGTAAAATTCGCGTAAACAAATATTCTGTCTGCGGCGTTACCCAAAATGCGTTCTACCACTGTAAACTCAAATTCCGTTAAATATTGCCCAAAGAGCCTACTTCCTACATATTGCACAATAACAACATCGGTAGCCGTCTGCAAAGCACTTTCAAGAGGACCCCAACAAGCTTTAACGGTTACAAATGCGCCTGCAACGCTACTTATTAAAACGATTGCCGCACAGAGACAAAGTACTGTTAATTTCTTTACGATTTTTTTCATACCACCACCTCTTAATCCTGTATCGTCAATACTGCACATTCGCCGACGGTTAAATATTCCCTCGCGCCTATGCTTTGCACCATCGTGCCCTCTGCCCTAAATACACCGGGGTTTATAACACGGGCGTAATAGTAGTACACATTATGCCTAAAGCGTCCGTTAAAATCAAAAAATGTAACTCTTTGCCCCTCTGTCGTTACATGAGTCCAATGGCGTGACAAGTTGTTCCTGCTGCCAAAGCGGGCAGAGTTTTCTACAACCGTAAGCCCGGCCGGCAAAAAGTCTGTTATTACATAAGAGCCGCTAATGTCTTGGGCAGAGTAATTAATTGTAATTTGCACACGGATTATTTCATCCTGGCGGAAGGTGGTGGCCCGTGTATCCGTACCGGCACGGAAAAATTCCCTGCGGATTTGTATGTCATTGTCTATAGGCTCTACTTCTTCCAACGGGGTACGGATAATGGATACGGCACCCACGTCCCCGGTTATGGAAACAAGGTTAAATTCGCTCATATTTTCCGCGGGGATACGCAGAGTAAACTGCTTACCGCCCGAAAGGTCCCGGGTAAACTCTTCGCCAAACAGGGTATAAGTTATACTTGCGGGCATCTCGTTAAAATTTTCTATTTGATGAGAAATAAACGCCAGCCGCTCTAGGGTAAGCACAAGGTTATCTGTCCTATTTCGCGCTACATAGTTGTGCAGGCCCAATGCCTGAGGCATTCCCAGTTGCGCGGCCAAAAGCGCGGCTGCGGAAGTGGTGTCTAAAATATCTGCCCGGCTGGTGCCTACATTTACCCGGTAATACGGCGCGATTGCCTGAATGTGAGGCACAATGCGGGTTGTAAATAAGTTGCGGGCAGTTTGGGTTTCCCCAAGGGCCGCAAGGCCAAGGGCAACATATGCGACGTTTTGCACCGGAAGGTCTTCTACCATTACGTAGTTGCGCAGGCTTAACAGTACAGGTTCGCCAAGCATGGCAAGGCCGTATAAGGCAAGCATTTTATTTTCTTGGGAGCCGCCTTGGTAAATTTCGTACAAGTAGCCGCGAAGGGCATGCACGTTTATTTCGTCCAGTATAAACGGCATTATCATTACGGTGGTTTGCAGGTTTGCGTCCGCGTATGGCAGCATGGCAATTCCGCCGCTTTCCACCTGGTACTCGCGCACGTCGAAGTCGCCTTTTTCGCCAAATAAACGGGCATCCGGGAAGTGCCTTTCGATAAGCTTTGTAGCTTCCCTACGGGCAATTAGCCCCTCAACCCTTGCGCCGCGTATCCAGCGCATAGACATAAGATTCCATAAAAACTGCCCGCGTCCGCGGTCTGTGAAAGTAATGTCTGTCAAACCCCTGGGGTTTGTTGCAAAAACAGTGTTGGTGGTAACTTCATAAAACACGGCGGTGTCAACTTCCCGGTGGGAATTTACAACCTGGTACGTATGGCGCACCGCGTCACTGTAGCCGCTTACCGTTGCCCGCACAACAAGGGCATGTAAGCCTTCTTCTGTCATTTCCCATAGGCGGATGTTAACACGTTCGAAGGCCGTGCCCGTTGCCGTAAGAATATCCTCCGGGTTGGCTTCGCACCAGACTTCAAATGTAACCTGCTCGCCGCCTGTAAGGCTTGTGCCAAAGGCATTTACGCCAATATAGGGCACGTCACCCACTAGGAAAGTGCTGTTTAAGGTATAGTGCAGGAACATTGGATTGGTTACACGAATGTTTTGCACGTCATTTCCGGCGTACAAACTCGTGCTAATGCCCGAAGTGGTCACACGCCAGGAAGTTATATTGTCCGGTAATTGGAATGTGAAAGTTGCCACGCCCTCTTCGTTGGTACGCAGGCTTTTGAAAACAGCTGTATCTTCAAACCGCTCGCGGATAGTAGCTTGCGCGCCGCCACCACCGCCGTCATCCATAGCAGCTTCTGCGGCTACGGCAGGGACCCCGGGGCTTGGAACTGCCATATCGGCAGCCCATCCGCCAAAAAGCTCCGCTTCTTCTATCCCGTCACTTATAAAAGTACTGTGGGTTGCCATGCTAAAAGTCAGCCTGTCATTTACCATGCCGTACAGCATGGCCAGTGTGTCTACAGAGTAATCCATCAGGGCAAACAAGGCTTCGTCCACCAGGCTGATGTTTACATTGGCGATTTTGGGGTTGCCTTCCAAGTCTGTGGCGGTTACGGTAATTGTAGACATGTCACCGGGTTTGTAGCTTTCCCGGCAGGTTTCCACGGTTAGTACCATGTTGCGTGTAGAGGAGTTAAAGCGCAGGCGTTGGCTCATTTGCCCGCTTGTATGATACGTGTGTCCGTTAAAATGATAGGCGAATACTGTTGTATTTGGCACGTGTTTCTCGTCAAATGTAAACGACAGAGTATTTTCCCCGATGTGGTAACTCATAATTCCGTCCTGCACCACAACAAACAGGAAGTTGCCCCTGGTCACGGGTTCTGTGCCACTCATTATTGTAAGCTCAACTTCGTCGCCTATGTCGTAGCCTTCGTTAAGTGGCCTTGCACCGTATAAAAACGGCATATCTTCACCGGCGTTCCAGAAAAAGCTTGACCAATCCCGGCCAATAAACGCGTTATGACGAATTGCGCGCCCATTGCCGTCTGTGGTGGTTATTCGCGCTTCGTAGCTTTCGTTTTTGCGGTTAGGGACGGTAAAATCCTTGGACGCTTCGCCGTTTTCATCTGTTGTAAGTGTAAATTGCTGAAGACGCTGTTCTCTGCGCTCGTAACGGTACCTTGGCACTACTTGTCTTGTGATAAAATCGTATCTTTCCCCGTCGCGGATACGTTCCCAATAGACGCGGAAAATTTCTACCTGTAATTCTTGACCGGCTACAGGGTCACACAGGAAGTCGCCGCCATGTTTGGCAGTTCCGTCATTAAGCCTGTCAATGGTAATGTTGCGGACATCTATAGAAAGGGACGCGTTGCCTTCTGTGCGGGTTGCTTTTGGGCGCACGTGAATGTCATTAATAAACACACGGGCAGAGGCCGTTTCATGTACCCAGCCTATCTCCGGCAAAGTTGCTTCCGCGCTAAATTGCAAGTGGAATATTCCCTGGGCAGCGGCGTCCATAGGAGCCAGTCTTATTGTCCGTTCTACAAAGCCGTTTATATCCGTCGTGGCACTGCCGCCACCGGGGGTTCTTAGGTTGTGCCCCCACATCCAGTAAGAAAGCTGTAAATCCGGCACAGGTGTGCCTTCAAAAAATTCCGTTCTGGCAGTAAAGGTAATTTCTTCGCCTATAAATGCCGCCGCTTTGTCTGCAGACACAGTTAACCGGTAGGGTGGTTTCGCGTAATCCTGAACACTGAAAAATATAGAGCTTAAAGCATTATCGCCGTGATAAATGGCGAGTTCGTAAAAGCCCGGGTCTAAATGGGGCAGCCTAATTTCACCGGAATACGAACCGTACTGCACAGGGATATTCTGCCTGTGTAATGTGTCCCGTTCCGGTGAATGCCACCAAGCGTGTTCCGTAATTATGGCGGTCACGTGAGTTATATTTTCTTCTTGATGACGGTTTTGCACAAAACCCCAAAGAGACATTGTATCATTGCGCTGGAATAATGTGCGGTCTAACTGCAACGCCGTCCAATAGTTGCTGTTGGCGTCTGTGGACCAAAACCACGGGGAAGGGGACCAGCCCATATCCCAAGAGGCTTCCGCCACAGGCCAGGACCACCAGCCGCCCCATTGGTGGAAAGACTGAAACGCCGACGGCTGAATAAACACAACGTTTTCCATACCGTTGTCCGCGGTAACAATCACATATTCCCCCGCAGACATACCCCGCTCTACAACAGCAATGCCGTACGCGCTTGTTTCATAGGTTGTATCGTCTATGGGGTCATACACTTTTGCTGCGGCGGGCAAGCCCGTTGTCATGTCGTTAACCCACACAAGTGCCATATTGTCATCGGCAATAACCTGTACCGCCAAGTCTGTAATTTGTATTATCACCTGGCTATTGGAACCCTCAACTACGGCATTAAGGACATAGTAGCCCGGGGGCAGGGTGGTTGAAAGTGTAAATACCTCGTTCCAATTTACTTCGTGCCTATCCGTTATGCGGGAGGAATACACCCTGGTAAGGTCGGACACATCAATTAAGCGGTCTTTTACCGTGTTATGCGCCCAAATCCAATTTGGGGTGTTGGCAAGTCTGTTAACCGCCGCGATAGCGTCCGCCCGGTCATCAATACGGTACACACCAACATTTATTACAGGCCGTGCAACGCCTCTGCCCCTGTCGTAATTAAACCAAAAGCTCACACTTGGCGGTGCAAATGACGGGAACTCCACATGCAGCCTGGAAAAATGCACGCGGGGAGTCCACTCGCGGTCCGCATGTGCAGATGAAGGGGCTGTCTCAAAGGAAAATACCCGGTCTGTAGTTGTTTTTTTATCGATGCCTTCCAATGTAACACCGGCCCTTACGGTAACCGTGTAAACTTGCAGATATTCCAGCGGCGATGTTGGCATGAAAATAGAAGTGTTGCCACGGCGGATAAACCTTCCTTCCGCATGGGGATAAATGCTAAAATAATCGGCTATGTTTGTCTCGCCTTCAATGGAAAAATTTATTTCTATGCCCGTACGTACAGGCACGTTTGTAGACTGGTGCCGTGGCAGGGTAGTTGTAATTTCGAACCGTGTGGCCGTTTGAAACGCCCATGTAATATCCTGCGAAACTTCTCTTACAAACCTTACCACATACACTGAATTGGGTGTAAGGGGTACGGCAGGGGTTACAAGAAAAGTATTAGTACCTTCCCGCGTTATAGAAGGAGGCGGCTGATTATCTATTGAAATTGGCGGCGTTGGGGCATCTGCCGGTATTGCGTAAGGGGTCCGCAGGAAAAATGAACTTAACGTATCAATGCCCGCTGCACTGTACATGGTGGGCACAAGAACGTACCCATCACGGGGCACCAGCAGTTCCTCGGAAAATGTATGGTCCGCAAAGCTTAAATGCTCGGCAGTCGGATTTTCTGCCACAAGCTGTTGAATGCCAAACGAACGTGAAGCTACGGTAGTGTCACCGGCTTCGATAATTGGGGGGACAACAACCGTATTGGCGTTATTTCCCCTGCCGCAAGCGGCAAAAATAGGAAGTATCAGTGCCGCCACCAGCAAAAACGCGATAAATTTTTTCATAAATGCACAACCTTTCGTAGTAAAAGTCATATGTAAACAAAACCCCCAAAACAGTGAAAACATTACACTTTTTTTGGGGGATAAAATTTTTTAGTTTCCTGCAAGCATTATCTGCGTCCATGCAAGCTCAAACGCGCCTCTAAAGTCTCCCAGGTCTACAAATACTTCACCACGGGCAAGGGTTTCGGCATCCGGCCAGTATATAGGGCAGTTTTGCCAGTACACCGGAACCCGTTCAAACGCGCCCCTGTTTGATGTAGAGTACCGGGTGTAACGGGTGTTAAGGTACGCAATATCCGGGCGGTTCATAAAGTTAATGAACTTTTCCGCGTTAGCCTGATTGCGGCTGGTTGCGGGGACAACCATGGAATTAAACCATACTTGCGACCCTTCTTTGGGCACCACAAAGTTGTGATCCGGATTGTAGTAAATTATCCATCTTGCACATCCATTGTATACAGTAGCTAAAGCACCTTCTTCGCCAATCATGTTGTCTATTATCTGGTCTGTTAAAAATGCGCGAACAAGTGGAGCTTGGCGGATTAACGCGTCTCTAACTTGGTTAAGCTCGTCCTGGTCTGTACTGTTCATAGAGAAGCCCAGCATTCTTTGTACGGCACCCATTGTACAGCGGGAGCTGTTGTACATAAAAATTTCGCCTGCATATTGCTCGTCCCAAAGAATATGCCAAGAATCCACTACTTGGTCTACCTTGGTTGTATTATAAACGATTCCGAAAGTCCCCCATTTATACGGTACCGAGTAAAGGTTTTGCGGGTCAAACGCCATCCCTTGAAGATGAGGAAAAATATAACTTGCGTTGGGAATGTTGTCCCAATTAAGCCGCGCAAGTAAGCCCTCGTTAATCATACGCTCTACCATATAGTCTGACGGAACGATAACATCAAACTCTGCGCCGCCATGGGCGATCATGGTATACAATTCCTCGTTGGTGGAATATGTGCTGTAAATAATTCTAATCCCATACTCTTCCTCAAACATTTGCAATACCGGCTCGTAAATAAACAAGCCCCAGTTTGCTACGTTAAGCGGCGGATGTGTTACAGATTCATTTGAAGCATTGTTACAGGCCGTAAAGGCCAATGCGGCTACTAAAGCCAGTACTAACATTACCAGTGTTTTTTTCATTCACCATTCCTCCTATATATTTCCCCCAAAAGGGTTAGTGGGCTACTCATCCGTGCCGTCTTCCACGTTTTTGCGTATAAGTTGTCTGTCACGCCTGTTAATTAGTATAAGCATAACCATAACCACAACAAAAATAATAGTGGAAAGCGCGTTAATACTTGGGTCCACACCACGGCGGGTCATAGAAAAGATTCTTATTGACAAGTTTTGAACCCCCGGGCTTGTGGTAAAGAAACTAACCATAAAATCGTCAACTGACAAAGTAAATGCCAACATTGCGCCGGTTACAACCCCCGGCCAAAGTTCCGGCAGAATAACTTGTACAAAAGCCCGTAAAGGGCTGGAACCTAAATCCAGCGCGGCTTCATACAAGTTGGGGTCAAGTTGTCTTAGTTTGGGGGTAACAGACAAAATTACATAGGGTACATTAAAAATAACGTGAGCCAAAAGCATTGTACCAAAGCCAAGTCTGCCAATACCCAGCATTCTAAACACAAACAGGAATAACATCATTAGGGAAAGCCCTGTTATAATATCCGGCATCATTACAGGCACACGGCTTACCAGCATTATGGCAGTGCGAGAACGTTTTTTTAACTTATCAATGCCAATTGCCGCAACCGTGCCTATAATTGTGGCAAAAATAGTAGAAAATATCGCTATTAACACGGTATTGCGCAAGGCAAGCTGGGTGTGCTGGTCGTTAAATAACCGGATGTACCAGTCCAGTGTAAAACCTTCCCATGTCCCGCGGGAACGGGAGTCATTGAATGAGAAGATTATCAGTACGGCAATGGGGGCATACATGAAAAATAAAATGGCCCCCAGGTAAAACCGCTTTAAAACCGCAAGCGCATTAGAAAAGGCATAAATCACAGCCGCATCCCCCCCTCACTTGCTTCCTCTTGACGGTCGAACCGCGACAGGATAAATGTACTTACTAACATTAGAACCATCATAACAACAGCTACGGCAGAACCGAAATGCCAGTTGCCAACCAGTAAAAACTGCTGTTCTACAAGGTTTCCTAAAAGGAAGAACTGCCCGCCGCCAAGCAAATTAGGAATAATGAAGGTTGCCGCCGCCGGCATAAAAACCATAGTTATTCCGCTAACTACACCGGGCATACTTAAAGGAAAAATTACGCGCAAAAATACATTTCCCGGGCTTGCGCCAAGGTCCTGCGCCGCTTCAATAATCCGCTTGTCCATTTTTGTAAGAGCAGTATAAATAGGCAATACCATAAACGGCAGGAAATTGTATACCATCCCAAGTCTAACAGCCTGGTCTGTAAATAAAATGTCTATTGCCGGTAGGTTTAGCCGCCCCAGAATGTTGTTCATAATGCCGTTACGTTCTAAAATTGTCATCCAGCCATATGTGCGTACAAGGAAGTTCATCCACATAGGCATAATAAACAGAAACAATAAAATTGGCTTATTGCGGAAACCTTTACTGGCCAGTATATGCGCAAGTGGATACCCAAGTACAAAGCAAATTATAGTAGTTTGAAAAGCCATTCTAAGTGAGCGCACTGTTACCCGGATATAAATTCTTTGGAAAAAAGGCTGCCCTTCTATAATACCTTCAAAAAATTTCTGCATATTCCGCAAAGTAAAATACGTATTACCATATGCATTTGTGCCCGTAAATGCGTAAAAAACAACAAGTAACAGCGGCGCGATTACAAAAATAGAAAGCCAAACTACATATGGGTACGTAAAAAGCCGTTTCATAAAGCGTTACCCTCATTAATGTCCGGGGGTGCGGTTTTTGTCATTACATGAATTAGATCGGGTGCAATAGTTATCCCCACCGTAGAACCGACAGGGGACTGGACTGTACTTTGCACCTTCCATGTAAAGCTGCCCGTATCCACGCGCATTTCGTAGTGTACGCCTTTAAAGGTTACGTTTACAACTTCGCCCACAAGTGCGCCGTCTTCTTTTGTTGTAATACGGATATCTTCCGGGCGGACAACAATATCTACAGGCTCATTTTGGCCAAAACCCTTGTCTACACACGGGAAATCGTAACCCGCAAAAGTAACTTTAAAATCGGTGCGCATTATGCCGGGAATTATATTGCTTTCCCCAATAAAATTAGCTACAAAAGAATTTTTCGGTTCGTTGTAAATTGCCTCCGGGGTGCCAATTTGTAGAATTCTGCCTTCGTTCATTACGGCAATGGTGTCCGACATAGTAAGGGCTTCTTCTTGGTCGTGGGTTACATACACAAATGTAATGCCCAAGGCCTGCTGCATGTTTTTAAGCTCTACTTGCATTTCCTTGCGAAGTTTAAGGTCAAGGGCACCCAGCGGCTCGTCCAAAAGAAGAACTTGGGGCTCGTTTACCAATGCACGGGCAATTGCAACGCGCTGTTGCTGCCCGCCGGAAAGCTGCGTTACCACACGTTTTTCGAAGCCTTCCAGGTTAACCATTTTTAGCATGGCTTTAACCTTATCTTCGATTACAGACTTGGAAACCTTTTTTATTTTTAGCCCAAACGCAATGTTTTCAAATACATTCATATTAGGAAACAAAGCGTATTTTTGAAATACCGTATTAAGCTGCCGTTTGTGCGGCGGCGTTTTTAACAAAGATTCCCCATTAAAAAGCAAGTCACCACCAGTGGGCTGCTCGAAACCACCAATAATACGCAAAGTAGTGGTTTTGCCGCAACCGCTTGGACCCAGCAGTGTGACAAATTCATTCTGCCTTATGTATAAATTTACATGGTCAAGGACCGTTGCCTTACCATACACTTTCAAGATGTTTTTAAGCTCAATAAGACGAGGCATTGTGTCTACCCCCTTACCCTTGTAATATGTTTTTTTGGATTTTATCCTGAAAAATCGCCCCTTCGGGTTTCTGTGGATTTACTGCTCCAAACAACTATATATACAACCATAAATTTTATGAAATGTCAAACATTTATTTGACATTTTCTTTGAAGAGGTATAGGCTTGATAAAGAGCGGGTTGCCCGCCTATAACACACCCCCTGATATCAGGGGGTAAAGGAGATTGCTGAATGAAAATTTTTGACGCACATATGCATTTTTCTAATGTACAAGCCTTTTACGGCGCGGCAGACGAATCCGGCGTGGATTACTCGTACCACGGGTTTGTAAAAGAACGGGAAGAGGCCGGTATTGTAGGCTGTATATGCATGGGGCTTGTAGAAACATCCCGCTTTGCCTTCCCGGATAAAACTGCGCAGACACCCATGTTTGCCGACCTGGCGGAACGTCCGCCAAATTTCTTCACTTGTCTTGGCATTAACCCGTACACATTAAATGACGACGCTGTGGAGCGTATCCGTAAAGTCATAAAAACTGACCCAACAATTGTGGGTTTCAAAATTTATGCAGGGTATTATCATTATTATGTCCACGACCCAATATATGCGCCAATATACAACCTTGCGGCAGAGCATGGGCTAACCGTAGCAATTCATACCGGGGATACTTACAGCGAGCAAGGGCTGTTGGAATACTCACACCCATTGGCGGCAGACCGTGTTGCTGTTGCCTTCCGCGATACAAAGTTTCTTTTATGCCACATGGGTGACCCATGGATTATGGATGCCTGCGAAGTGGCGTATAAAAACCGGAATGTTTACCTGGATATATCCGGGCTGCTGGCAGGGGATGAAAAATTGGTAGCCGCAACAGAAAAACGCCAATTAGTTATGCAGCATTATTCACAAGGGCTTGTGTATCTTAACAATTACAAACGCGCTGTATTTGGTACAGATTGGCCAATAGCCCCCCTTAAAGCCTATGTGGAATTTTGCAAAAAAATAGTCCCGGAACACACATATGAAGATGTTTTTTACAATAATGCATTTGATGTGTATGAAAAGATAAAAATATGATATAATCCACAGGTTGTATTTAATGAAGAATAATGGAGGCCACAAATGAAAGGCAAGAGTACACTAACATTAACAGCAATTTTAGTAGTAATGGCAGGTTTAATAGCTGTTATTGTATTTGGTATCGGAACCGAAAGGCACTTGAGTATTGTCAATATCCGGCAAGGGCTGGACTTACAAGGCGGGGTTAGCATTTTGTATGAAGCAGACATCCACAACCCGTCATCAGCCGATATGGCGGCAGCCAATGATCTGCTGCGTAACAGACTTGACTCGCGGGGCTATACAGAAGCAACTACCGCCCAAGAAGGCGCAAGGCAAATCCGTGTAGACATCCCCGGCGTAGCAGACGCGGAAGCCGCTGTAGCACAAATTGGCGCAACGGCAATGCTTACCTTTACAGACCAGGCAGGCAATGTCTTGCTTACCGGTGCCCATGTATCACGGGCTAATGCAGGCGTACAGGCTACTGCTCACGGTGTGCCGGAAGTAGTTGTAAACCTAGAGTTTACAAGTGAAGGAACACGGTTATTTGCCGACGCGACACGAAATAACATTGGCCGTCCGATAATGATTTGGATGGACGATGAAATGATTAGCTCCCCAATAGTAAACTCGGCAATAACCGACGGTACTGCCGTTATAAGCGGACACTTTACAAATGAAACCGCAAACCTGCTGGCCACACAAATCCGCCAGGGTTCATTGCCTTTTGGGTTGAACGTTATCAGTATGAACCTGGTAGGTGCGCGCCTTGGTGCGGATGCATTGCGGACAAGCGTTATCGCGGGTATTATCGGGGTTATTTTACTGCTTATTTTCTTACTGGCAGTTTACCGTACACTCGGTATAGCAGCAGATTTGGCATTAATTTTGGACGGGACTTTATTCCTTCTAATTATAAGCGGCTTGGGCATTACCATGAGCTTACCCGGTATTGCAGGTTTGATACTGTCTATCGGTATGGCCACGGACGCGAATATTGTTATATTTGAACGTATCCGCGAAGAAGTGGCAAGCGGAAAAACATTACGGGCCGCAATGCGTACCGGATACCGCCGCGCACTGCCGGCTATTTTAGACAGTAACATTACTACGCTTATCGCGGGTGTCGTACTGTTCCAGCTTGGTACAGGCCCAATCATGGGTTTTGCACAAATGCTGATCATTGGTATTTTACTGTCCATGTTTACAAGCCTGTTGGTGGGACGTATTGCTGTCAGCTGCCTAATTAACATGAACATAATTAAGCCTGCACACATTCTTAACCAAAAACAAAAAGACGCGCTTGAAGCGGCAAACGGCCGTGAAGTAGAGCCGGATACATCTGAATATCCAATTGTACAAAACCGTAAAAAATATTTAGCTTTTTCTGCAGCAGTAATTGCCATAGGGCTTACATTTGCCGTAGTTAATCAAATTAACGGCAATGGCTTCTTTGACCTGGACGTAGAGTTCTCGGGCGGTACATCTTTTACAATTGATATCGGGCAGCCTTTCCAAAACAGCGAGATTGAGTCTATTGTCCGTGACATTACAGGCGAATCGGCCCCGCAAGTACAAGCGATACTTGGCACAAACGAGGTATTGATACGTACAACGCAGGTAGACCCTGCTGTGCGTATTGCATTGGTACAAGCTTTTACCGAACGCTTTAACCTGGATAACGAAGCCTTCACATACTCCGACGTTAGCCCCGCCGTTAGTGCGGCAATGCGCCGTGATGCCATGGTTGCAATCGTAATTGCAACCATCGGGATGCTTTTGTATATTACGCTGCGCTTCCGCGATGTACGCAAAGGTGCCAGTGCGGTGTTTGCCCAGCTTCATGACGCTGTGGTTGTTCTGTGTGTTTACATGATCTTCCGCGTTCCGCTAAACTATGCGTTTATCGCGGTAATGCTTACAACCATAGGTTATTCCATTAACGCCACAATTATTATTTTCGACCGTATAAGGGAAAACCGTGTACGCTTGCCTAAAACGGGCAATGATTCACTTATTAACGTCAGTGTTACACAAACCCTGCGCCGTACATTGTTCTCTACACTTTCGTCCTTTATGGTGGTACTTGTACTGTGGATAATTGGTGTGCCCGCAATACGTGAATTTACTTTACCGATAATGGTTGGCTTGCTGTTTGGTGCTTATTCATCTGTATGCTTGTCCGGCTCTGCATGGTACATGATGTTGAAAGAGAAAAAAGAGCAGGCGTAAAATATTGGGCTGTTTCCCTGGCTTCGAAAACGATATTTCCCTAATGCTCCGAATCGATGATTGCCTTCGGCACTAATCGATAGTCGCTTTAGGGAATATATCGTTTTCTTTAGTAATGAGGCAGCCGAAATCTTACATAAATAAATATTTACATGCGACGAGGGACACTATGAGCGTAATTAGAATAAGCGCGGTTACAAAAAAGTACGAAAATAAAACCATACTGCGCGATGTGTATTTTAGAATTGATAAGTCTGAAAAAGTTGGGCTTGTGGGCAAGAATGGCAGCGGAAAAACAACTCTTTTCAAGTTAATTTTAGGGCGGGAAGAACCGGCAAGCGGCGAAATTTCTATTGATGAAGGGCTGACTTTCGGCTATTTTTCGCAATTTTCCGAGTTAAATGACAGCGAGTGTATATTGGATATTTTAGATAAAGAATTTTACAGGGTACACGAGCTTGAGGCGGAGCTGAAGGAAATTGAAATCGCCATAGCCAACTGTCAAGACGATAAAGAGTCCAAAAGGCTTGTAAACAGGCAAATGGAACTGTTTTTTGAAATGGACAGGCTTGACGGATGGAATTACAAGTACAAAATTGCCACGGTTTTGTCCAAGCTAAATTTTAGCGAGGAACATCAACTCCTTCCCGTTATGCAGCTATCCGGCGGGTGGCGGAACAGGGCAAGTCTTGCCCAGTTGTTAATACAAAACCCGGACATTATTCTGCTGGACGAGCCTACAAACTTCCTGGACACGGAAGGTGTAACATGGTTGGCAGAGTGGCTTAAGAAAAGTTCCGCAACGGTTATTGCCGTGTCTCACGACAGGTGTTTCCTTGACACGGTTACAACCAGGACTGTTGAAATTGAAAACAACGGGTTGTACGAATACCAAGGCGGATATTCGGAGTATATCCGGCAGAAAAAAATACGAAGCAAAGAATTGGAGCGGGGGTTTGTTCACCAGGAAGAGCTGCTTATTATGGAAGAAAACGCCATAAAAGACCGGGCCGAACTTGCCAAAATGCTTAAAAACCGCGATAATAAAAGGCTTGGCAGGCAAATGGCAAGCATAAGCAAAAAGGCCACACCTCTTCCTTCCGAAAGCATTGTCACCACGCTGTACCAGGGCCTACATGTCCCCAACAAAATTGTCAATGTCGAAAATATTTCCCTCCAATACGAGGACAAAGAAATACTCCGGGGCGTAACTTTCGAATTGTTCGGCGGCGAGCGAATGGGAATTATCGGGCGGAACGGCTGCGGCAAATCCACTTTAGTAAAAGCCCTGACAAAAGAAATAACCCCCCAAAGCGGTAAAATATCCTGGGGTGCCGGGGCAAAAATGATATATTTCAATCAAGTGCTGGACGAACTGGACGAAAACGACACGGTTTCCCATAATGTAAACGTCTACGGCATGGCGTTTTCTGCCCCGCGCAAAAGGATTAACAGGTTTTTGGAACTGTTAGGTTTTTCGGAATTTACCTTGGCAGACAAAATAGTGAACCTATCCGGCGGCCAACGGGCAAGGGTTGCCGTTGCCAAATGCCTGCTCTCCGGCTGTAACACAATTATATTGGACGAGCCAACAAACCACCTGGACATCACATCCATACAAAGCATGGAATGCGCCCTTGTAAACTTCCCCGGCGCGGTTATTTTCGTAAGCCACGACACGTTTTTTATTGATAAAGTGAGTACGCGGATTTTGGTTTACCAAGATGAAGGAATGACCTTTGAAAATTATGCGGGGAATATCAGTATGTACAACGCGAATGTAGAGTTGGGGGAGTAGTAATGCTTAAACTAACACATCACCAGTTTACAAGAAAGCCCGTAAAAGCGGCACTTCAAGCACAGACAGCAGTTTCGTTAAAGTCAAGATACTGTAGCAAGGAGAAAATCTCGTCGGAATAAAGAGCAGTTTCGAGATTTAGAGCGAAACGGGAGAAAAATATTTCTTGTTGAAT
>WQTQ01000204.1 GCA_009786175.1 Bacillota bacterium
CATTGCTCGTCTGTTATTTCATATTTTTCTGTCGCCATTTTCATCACCACTCGGAGTTTAACAGATTTTGTGCAATTTTGCAATTATCGGATAGACCCTAGATAAAATTCATTATCAGGTTGTAGGATTTTGTTGTTCCTTTTACTGTGAAATGCTCTGCGGTATTGCTCTTTTGTTTCTGGTGTATTACTAATTAGCCTTTATCCAATCGACAATATCTCTAAGTACCTGTTCGTCAATATTTGCTTTAATTCTATACTCATCATGTATATCAATACTCCTTGTTACGGTTGAGGGCATAAACAAATGGTTTAACCCCTCATACAGCTTAAATGTAACATTATCGCGGTCTCCCATCAATTCTTTATACGCCGCGAAATCCCTGTCGGTAAATACCTGAAAGTCATTATCGGCGTGCATAACAAGGAAAGGCACAGTGATATTGTTAATAAAGTATTCGGCAGGGTTAAGCAGTAAATCCCTGAAATAGTACAGAGACGTTCCCATTCCGCTGTCGGTAGCTTTTGCTTCTTCAGCGGACATGTTGAGAATTGCCTCTATTTGCCCCTCAAGCATTCCATCATAAATTAACGCTAGGGTCTGTTCCAGTTCTTCGCCCTCCATTGTTTCCATAATAACCAGTAGTTGCTAGTCAAAAATTATTTCCAATAAAGAGCGTGGTGAACCCGCAAATAATATTAACCCCGCAAAATCGCCGCCATATGCATGTATTCGCGGGGCAAGCGCACCGCCCAAACTGTGTCCGAGGATAAAGACCCTGTTTTCGTCTATACGTGGGTCAGCTCTTAAAATTTCTGTCGCCAGTATAGCGTCCTCAATTGTTTCTGCCCAAACCGTCAAACTACCGCCCAATTGCCGTATCATTTCAGCCCCATGCGTGAATGTGCGCTTATTGTATCGGATTACCGCTATACCGTTCGCCGCTAAATATTCCGCTATTTCAAGAAATGGCCTATTTTCAAATATAGTCGCATCCATGTCCGCAGGCCCGGAACCATGCACCAATACAACGGCAGGAACTGTTCCCCCTGCGCCTATCGGAAGCGTTAGCAGCCCATCTAACTCCCACTCCGTTCCTTGACCGATAACTACCCTTTCGTTAATGATTTCATATACTCGGCTTTGCTCTTGTGACGGATAATCATTATAAAGCTGTTGTTCTTCCGGGTCATTAACAGCGTTATTATTGCAAGCGGTTATCGCAATGGTTAATGCTAAGAGTAAGAAAAAAACTGATATTTTTTTCATAATCCATTCCCACCTTTTCGTTCAAAATATAAATTTGGTAGTGATAGTCTTGTCGGCTGCCGTTGCGTAACTAACAATCCTACCATAACTCATAAGCAAGTATAACCGACTTCATGATTAGTATCAATTTATACAACTCAAAATTATGGGGTATAGTTTAACACTTAACCTTTCGTGTACCTAAAGTGTACCCTCCGTGTACCTCGTGCAAAAAACAGCAGAAGGGTACAAAATAAATGTTGTCCTTGACCGTGGCGTAGCAAAAAGCCCTACAAATGAATATCCCCATCTAAGCAAACGCTAGTAAAGCCCCTATTTCTTGGCTTTTCTGTTGTTTTGTCATTGTATCAATACTAACCGAATGACGGGCGTACCCACGTTAACTTGCATACAAGCTGAAAAGCCCGGCGAACTCGCCGGGCTTTTGGGTTAGATAATTTCGATTATCAAGTTGATACAATTTTTTGTGAGCGAGAGGTGAAATGCTGCTTATACTGTGGTATGGGCATTATATTCCTCAATTATAAGGTTTTTAACAAATTCCCATTCGTCGGTTGTAAGGTTTTCAAAACAACCCCCTTTATACCGACACGGATTATATTTAATTCTGTTAATTGTATAAACGATTTCGGAACCGGAGCAGCCTTTACACCCGACACTATGTTTTATGCAATTATTAATGTTTAGAATCACATTTTTTATGTTATCCGGACACGATTGAATTACCGTGTTGTATTTATCAATATTAGTAAACTTCGGTTTTATCCCAAAGGTTGCATTATCATTCATAACGAAAATCTTATACATAAAGATACTGCGCGGAGAAGGTTTTTTTGCCGAATATGTAATATCGTAATTAGTTTGTGTGTTCGCGGCATTTGTACGAATGTTACCAATTCCGATTTTCATATTCCATTCAATCGCTAAATTGTGTAAATCCTCGGCGATTTTTTTATCATCATTCGATAATAACGGAAATATTTCGTTGATTTTACTCAAAACATCCTCTCTTTTGTTAATGACTGTGGGTTGCTTTACCATTATAATTCTCCTTCGCAGTAAATAAATTCGTTAGTGATACCCTCACCAACCACTGTAGCGCAACTAACAATTTTACCCTAACGCAAGCAAGTATAACCCGACCGATGCTGGATAGCAAGCACAATGTTACTGTTCACATGCATGAATAGAGAGCGCAAATTACTGTAATATTCGGCACATGCAAAATCGTGTGCCTTCCGTATACTCATCGTGTATCACTCGTGTAAAATTGCCAAGGGGGTGCAAACCGTATAATAGCAGCGGTAAAATGTGGTAGAGTTAGCTGCAAATCGAGTCCTAAAGTCATAATAATTGCATCTTTTCCTTCCTATGTTACAATTATTTCAACACTATGTCGGCAGCGATGCCGCAGCAATGTTATTCTGATTTTGCACAACTTTGCAACAAATGCAAAAATCTTTTTCAAGCAACTTCTTATAATGTTTGGTGCTTGAAGAAATTCCCTCTGGAACATAGGCAGTTTTTCAGGTTGCTTCTGACACGGTAAACGATGCTACGGGTGCGACGTATGCCAAGGTGATGACAGAATGATTTCCGGTGAGTAATTATATGAGAAATGAAAATCTACCGCATCTCGAAGTTTATAGTATCCCAAGGGAAACGGGAGAAGTAGGATATGATGAAATATGGATACCCGTTTTGGCCAAAAGCAGTGATAAATAAATACAGCCAATAGACACTTATGAGCTTGTTGAGCTTCACGTGATTGTATCAATACGAACTATAAAAAGGGGGCTGTCTCGAATACAAACAAACGAGACAGCCCTTTTCCCCTGCAACACCAGAACTATTTATTCCAAACCATCAACTGCCACGGAATGCCGTAAGCGTCCGTTAGATACGCCACACATGAACTGTATCCGGCATTGTGCGGCGGCGTTAAGTTTGTCGCGCCGTCAAGCATTGCGCTGTATGCCGCTTTTACCGCATCGTCCGTTTTAAACTCCATTACCATTTGCAGGTTATTGCCTACATTGGTGGCGTTTGTAACATCGTCGCAAACCAAGATAGTTTGACTGCCTATTTGTATTTGCGCGTTCATAATCCAATTTTTTTGCTCTTCGCTAACTTCGTAGCCTTCCGGGTTATACTCCGAATACAGCGTAACATCTTTTACTTCCGCGCCAAATGCTTTTTCGTATAACTCCATTGCCTTACCGCATTGCCCGTCGTTGTAAATAAGAATCGGCTCAAAACAAGGTGCCTGTGGTTTTTGCGGCGCATCATCAAAACTGCCTGTTACATTTTCAAAATCTAGCCATAAATTGTAGCGTTTTGTGGTAAAGCGCAATACACAGTAGTCCGGGTCTTCTGCTCCGCCATTTGGAAAATGTTCTTCCAGCCCTTCGTACCACATATCTTTTTTTACCGCCGGGTCGGTTACAACTTCTACGTCCCCTACAAGAGTAATGTTGTAGTAGGCATTATTTTCGTAGTCATCGTCAAAAATGCATATAGACGCACGGTTGCATTCCATGGCCCGTTTTCCTTTATTGGAACTAAGCCCTGCGGCAAAGTAAATTTGATGTATGCCCTCTGCCTTAGAAATAGACAAACACGATGTTGTGGGGTAGCCCTCGTTGTCTAAAAGTGAAAGGGTTACACCTACCCCCATGTTTACCGCCGCTGTCTTGCTGTGAATAATTTCTTCTGCTTTTTTAATGGTTTTTTGACTCATTTTTTCTAACAACCTTTCTGAATTTTTTTCATAGTATATCACATTAAATATGACAGCATTGTGTCTTGTTTGTAAAAAAGTTTACCCCCTGATATCGCATTTGCCAATGTGATATCAGGGGGTAGGTTTTTATGTCCATTACCGCTCTGTTCCAACTAACCCAAACGCAATAAAATCCACCAACTGGTCAATAGTACTCTCGTCAGGTTCAGACTCATCAAATACAAAGCACTTTAGCGTTACAAAACTGTTAATCCCCATCAGCGCATAGGATATAAGTGCCGGGTTAAAATCTTTAATTTGTCCGGCCTTTTGAAATTTAGTAATTTCATTTATATACCCGCTGGAAAAACGTTCGTAGTACCGTTTAAAACTTTCGGCATCTACAAATTGGGATTGCCAAACAATACGAAAAAGCCCAAAATGCTCCCGTACAAAAGAGAAGAAAACACGGATAGAAATCCGTTCCTGTTCTATGAATGAATTGGTTGGTGTTTCCTGTCTGGCTTGCCTAATTGCCTGCCTTAGCTTACGCCCAAGCCCATCCATCAAATATAAAAAGGCACTATTTTTATCAGGAAAATACGTGTAAAAAGTACCAATTGCTACGCCGGATTTTTGAGTAATGTCATGTATTTCGGTATTGTAGTACCCATTTTTAGAAAACAGTTCTTCCGCCGCTTCACATATTTTT
This sequence comes from Bacillota bacterium, assembly GCA_009786175.1. The sequence goes on from WQTQ01000204.1 coordinate 4,704, forward strand.
TTTAAGGTTGCTTCGCCGCGTTGTGTTTTTGGTAATTTTACATAGTCCATTCATTTACCTCATTCGCAATTAATTTAATACCTACTAAACTTACATATCAGTATACACGATTGTGTATCCATGGACAAGTTTTGTTAAATAAGATAAATTTCGCGCAAATTTTTGTAGATAATTTTCATTAAATTAACTTGATTTTTATACATCCTTTGTGATAAAGTTCAAACAGAGAGAAACATGAAACATGAACCATATTTCAACTTACAACCTAAATCCCACCGAAAGGAGGTCGATACCTTGGACAACCAGCCACCAACTGTAGGTATAGCCGGAATTGGCACGTATATTCCAAAAGATTATACAACCGCAAAGGAAATTTCTGTAGCCACGTGTGGCGTATGGTCGGAAAGTGCTGTAATAGACAAATTAGGCATAAAAAAGAAGACAAAGGCCAAAATAGGCACCCAGGAGATGGGTTACTTAGCCGCAAAAGCCTGTTTAGAAAGTTCAAAAACCGACCCGCTGGAAATTGATGTAATCCTATGTATGGGCGAGGAATACAAAGAATTCCCCCTTACAACCTCTGCCCTATACATCCAAGACCGCATTGGCGCAATAAACGCATGGGGTATAGATGTACAAAACCGTTGCTGCACCACAGTTACAGCCATGAAAATAGCAAAAGATATGCTAATTGCAGACGATAACATTAACACTGTTTTAATTGCAGGAGGCTACCGCAACGGCGATTTTATCGACTATACCGACAGCAATATATCCATGATGTTTAACTTGGGCGACGGCGGCGGCGCAATTCTGTTAAAAAAACATTACGGCCGCAATCTGCTTCTTGGCAGTCACATAATTGCAGATGCATCCCTTTCCCGTACAGCAGGGGTAGAAATTGGCGGCCAAGTAAACCCCATTACAGCAGAAAATATCCACGAGGCAAAAAAATCGCTGCGACTTTTAGACGCCGAAGCAATGAAAAACCGCTTAAACCAAGTGTCCATGCCAAACTGGAACGAATGCATAACAAAAGCATTCGAAAAGTCTAACCTAACAAAAGAACAAATGGATTACTTGGCGATTCTGCACATCAAACGCTCGGGGCACGAAGCAATGCTAAAAGACCTTGGCCTAACCGCAGACCAAAGCATTTACCTGGAAGATTACGGCCACATAGGCCAAGTAGACCAAATCCTGTCACTGGAACTTGCACTGAAACAGGGTAAGGTAAAAGATGGCAGTGTAGTATGTATGCTTTCCGCAGGGATTGGTTATGTATGGGCGGCAAATGTAATTAAGTGGGGTAATTAACTTATGAGCATATTCATACAAATTCTTTTCAACAGCTTAGAAACCGGCGGCCTTTTTGCCCTTGCCACAATGGGCATTATTCTTATATTCAGGACATCAAGTGCATTTAACTATGCGCAAGGTGTTATATCTATGTTCTGTGCATTTTTAGCCGCGTGGTTTATGCAGCAGACGGGTATGAATGTTTTTGTATCCACAATTGTTGGGGTGCTTGGTGCAGTTACTGTAGGCGTTATAGTAGACCGGGTTGTAATAAAACGCACTTTAAAGCTGCATTCCGTTAGCAAACAAATTATAACCCTTGGGCTTGTTATTATCTTTTTGGGCCTGACACCAATGTTTTTTGGTGTTGTTCCATTAACATACGCACGTTTTGCCCAAGGTATTGTAACCATTGCAGGTGCAACAATTCCTTACAGTGCCATTGTAAATATTGCAGTAGGACTTGCCGCCATGGGTATTTTACTTTTTGTGATACAAAAAACAAAATGGGGTCTGGCAGTTCGTGCAACAGCGTCCAACGATGTTGTTGCACGTATGATGGGCATACCAACCCCTTTGGTAACTATGGGTGCGTGGGCCGTAGCAGCCGCGCTTGGTTCCCTCGCCGCCATGATGACCGCACCAACCACAGGCGTACAACCCTTGATGATGGACAATATTCAAATTACAGCACTTTTGGCATGTGTTTTGGGTGGGCTTGGTAAGTTTTTTGGCCCTGTTGTGGCCGCATATTTGATTGCATTTGCGTCAAATCTTATTTCGTTTTATGTGTCCACTACTTGGAGCAACACCATCATCTTCTTAGCAATACTAATTATTTTGCTAATTAGCCCCAACGGGATTTTTGGCAAAAAAACTCTAAAGAAAGTGTGATGGTGAACATATGAAAAATTTTTCGAGCATGATAAAGCAAAGCCGCCCATATTCAGATTATATAATCTTCGGCTTGTTATTGTGTACCATCCCCTTTCTTGTGGACCTGGGCATTTTCCGTTTTGGTTGGCTTACTATTGTTGTTTTTGTTCTTGTATATGCAATTGCCGGGCTGGGGCTTAACCTGCTAATTGGTTACGGCGGCCTTGTATCCCTGGGGACTGCGGGGTTTATGGGACTTGGTGCATACCTGACTGCATTTTTTACACAAAATTGGGGCTGGGACTTCTTACCTTCTCTGGTTGTGACAGTAATAATAACAAGTTTACTGGGTATCCTGGTGGGGATACTCTCCCTGCGGGTAGAGGGCTTCTTCCTGGCAATGGCAACTCTTGCTATTTCGGAAATTTTCCGGGAAGTTTTTATTGAGTTTGCAGATTTTACAAACAGCCATAGCGGCAGACGGGCAGGCTTTCCCGAGTTTTTTGGCTTTTCCCTTAACCGCAACCAAACTTATTGGTTAATTGTGTTCTTTTTGATAATTGCCATGATTGTTGCATATAACTTTGCAAACAGCCGTACAGGCCGCGCGCTTTCCGCCATGCGCGGCAGTGAAGCCGCTGCCACCGCAATGGGTGTAAATATCCTAAAATACAGGATAATTGCATTTGCAACCTCTACGGCTTTTGCCGGGTTAAGCGGCGTTTTGTATATGCACTTTTTCCGCTTTACAAACCCAAATGTGTGGACATTTGTGCTTTCTTTAATGCTTTTTGCGTCGGTGGTTATAGGTGGGGTGCGCTCTATAGCAGGTACAGTTGTTGGAGCATTTGTAGTTTTTGGCGCACCGGATTTAATACTTGCAAATCTGCCGGTCATTGGCAATATTAACGGTATGCCATTTGTGTTTACCGGGGTATTGATTATTATTGTAGTTTTATACTACCCGGCCGGCGTGGTTTACATCTGGCAGGATATTAAAAAACTTGCACAGAAACTTAGAGGAGGTGCGTTATGAGCCTACTTAAAGTAGAAAACCTGTCTATTTCGTTTGGTGGCCTAAAGGCGGTAGATGACCTGTCTTTCGAAATGAACGAAGGAGAGGCATATGGCATAATTGGCCCAAACGGCGCAGGTAAAACCACGGCATTTAACTGTATCACTCAATTCTATAAACCAAACGAGGGCAAGGTGTTGTTTAAGTCTCGTGACGGTAAAGTGGTTGACCTTGTTACCAAAAAGTCTCATGAAATTATTGGCCTTGGTCTTGTTCGTACTTTTCAAAATGTTGAACTTATTGCAAGCCTTTCTGTAATTGACAATTTATTGGTTGGTGCGCATACCGCGTTTAAATCCGGTTTAGCTTCCCAAGTGCTGCGCCTGCCAAAAGCCAAACGGGAAGAAAAACTAATGCGTGACAAGGCAGAGGAAGTGCTTACAAACTTAGGGCTGATTCAAATTAAAGACATGCCTGCAATAATGCAGCCTTACGGTGTACAAAAACGAATCGAACTTGGCCGTACGTTAATGCTTTCGCCAAAATTAATTATTTTAGATGAACCTGCGGCAGGGTTAAACGACGTGGAAACAGAGGCATTGGTACAAGTAGTAAAAGATATTTCGGCACAGTATAAATGCGGCATTTTGTTGGTAGAGCATGACATGAACTTTGTATCTAATGTTTGCCAGCGTATTTGTGCAATTTCCTTTGGCAAACGTCTTGCAATTGGTACGCCGGATGAAATAAAAGTAAACCCAATGGTGCAAGAGGCATATTTGGGTAAAAGTGAGTAGGTGTAATATGGTTGCGTTAGAAGTGCAAAACCTAGAGGTTAGCTACGGTTTTATAAAGGCTGTAAAAGGTATAAGCCTTAAAGTGGATGAAGGGCAAATTGTCACATTGCTGGGCAGCAATGGCGCAGGCAAGTCTTCTACAATACGCGCAATTTGCGGGGTAATAGAATCCAAGGGTACAATTTCGCTTTTTGGTAAAAAAATATCCGGAATGGCAGTAAATAAAATTGCAAAACAGGGCATGCTGGTTTGCCCGGAAGGACGGCATGTTTTCAAAGAACTAACCGTTGAAGACAACCTATTAACCGGTGCATTTACCGTAAGTAAGGGCCAAAAAGCAGAGAATTTTAAGCGAGTATACCGTTATTTTCCGGTTTTACAGGAAAGAAAAAGGCAAATTGCTCAAACCTTATCCGGTGGGGAACAACAGATGCTTGCCATAGGGCGCGCGCTTATGGGCAGCCCAAAACTGCTTATGCTGGACGAACCTTCCCTTGGGCTTGCGCCCTTAATTGTACGGGATGTGTTTGAAATAATACAAAACATAAGGGCAGACGGCACTACTATTTTGCTGGTAGAACAGAATGCCCTTAGCGCGTTAAAAATTGCAGATTACGCATATGTATTAGAAGTTGGGCAGCTTAAAATGGAAGGCCCGGCAATGAAACTAATGCAAGACCCAATGTTGATTGAAGCCTATCTTGGAGGGACATAGGGTAAAATCCTTACCTTCCGCAGGTGGAAATAATATAAAATTAGGAGGCAGCAAAATGAAAAAAGTATTAAAACTGGTTTGTTTGGCATTGGCAGCGGTTATGTTAATCGGTACACTGGCTGCATGTCGCAACAATGAGGGAATGCAAGGCGTAACAGCCGACACAATTACTGTAGGTAACGCGGCATCAACATCCGGGCCATTGGCCTTTGTAGGTGTGCCATTTAATGCGGGCATCCTTGCTTATTTCGACATGGTAAACCGTGCAGGCGGTATACATGGCCGCACAATTGAATTTGTTCACCACGACGACGGCGGCGACCCTGTACTTGGCATGGCTCATATCGAATCTCTTATGCATGATGACAGCGTTTATGCAATCGTGGGCCATTTTGGCACAGGAACGATTGGTGCAACACTGGATATGCTTAAAGAAGAGGGTATTCCGGTAGTATATTTTGCATCCGGCTGGAGCGGCTTGTTTAATGACAGTGCACACACTATAGCCGAAGGACGCAACCTTTTCCCTGTACAGCCTATCTTTATTGCTGAGGGCCGTGTACTTGTAGCCAGGGCAGTAGAGGAATACAGAGCAACCAACATAGGTGTAATTTTTACAAATGACGATGCAGGGCAAGATATGATGCAAGGCATAACATATCAGGCAAATGCTTTGGGGGTTAATGTTGTATCGGAATCTGTTTCCCCAGGGCAAGTAGACGTTTCTTCTGCGGTACTTCGCATGGTTCAGGCAGATGTGGATGTGGTTATTGCCGCAACAATACAAGTAACACTGCCCACAATTATTAATGCAATTGTAGCATCCGGGCTTGACATTCCTGTTTTTACATCTTATGTAAGTGCCGATGCCGCAACCTTGGCAGGTTTTACCGCAGACTATTTAGGTGCCGGAGCAACTTTTCCAATTTACGCAACTGCATGGCTTGATATTGGCGTTTATCCCAATTTTACACCGGATACACTAAATTTTGTTGCGGGAATGACTGATTTTGGCAATCCGGAATTGGCTGACAACGCATTTGCGATGGCAGGCTGGATAGCCGGTGCTACATTCGTAAGCGGCCTAAGAAATATGGACGGTGACGATTGGTCATGGGATGCATTTTTTGACGCAATGGAATCCGCGCCAATACACCTGCCAATGGGCCCGATAATGGATTTTTCTAATGGAGCACGTACAGGCACAGACGCATTGCAGTTACTGCGTGCAGACATTGCCGGCAGTGAATGGGTGACAGTGCGCCCAATGGAATTGCTAAGTTCTATCGTGCAAAGGATTCAAAGATAATGAAGACAGTAACACTTGACCAGGCTCTGGCACTTGTAACCGATGATTGCCACATTGTAACCGGACTTGGGGCGGCAGAAGCACAGGATTTTATGAATAAAATCCACACATTGGCCGGTAAGGTTAGGAATATTACCATTACCAATTGCTTACCAATGTCTAAGTGCGAATTTTTGGGTAAGGAATTTTCCGATACATTTAACATCAACGGCTGGTTTTATTCTCCGCCTTTAAGGGCCGCCCACCCTAACGGAAATGTATCATTTGTGCCAAACCATTTACATTTGGCCGGTAAGAAAAGACTTTCCCATGTTCCTGCCCCTACAATTTATGTTGGTGCGGCAACCATGCCCGATAAGCATGGGTATATGAGCCTTTCTGTAAGCAACACCTATGAAAAGCGTATGATAGAGCATGCCGACGTTGTAATTTTGGAAGTTAACCCTAACTACCCCCGTTCTTTTGGGGATGTGGAGGTAAATGCACGGGACATAGACTGTATTGTAGTAACGGATTATGACGTTCCTGTTTTGTCGGATGTACCGACATCTGAACGTGACGATGCAATTGGAAAGCATATTGCAGGGTACATTAATGACGGGGATTGTATCCAATTTGGTATTGGCGGCATACCCAATGCCGTTGCAAATGCATTAATGTCTAAGGTTAACCTTGGTGTGCATACCGAAATGTTAACATCCGGTATTGTAAAACTTGCCAAGCATGGCGCAGTAAACGGGAGCCACAAGACTTTGCATAGGGGTAAAATTGTTGCAACATTTGCTCTTGGCACAAAAGAAGTTTACGATTTTATCGACGACAATCCATCGGTGCTTATTATGGACGGCAATTACGTAAACGACCCTGCGATAATTGGCCTGAACGATAATCAGGTTTCTATCAACACTACCTTAGAAATTGATCTGACGGGACAATGCTGTTCGGAATCTATTGGCCATAGGCAGTTTAGTGGTACAGGCGGACAAGCAGATACGGCAATTGGTGCCCAACGTGCAAAAAATGGCCGTTCATTTATAGCGTTATATTCTACCGCAAATGTAAAAAATGAAACCGGGGAAAGGGTGCAGGTTTCCAAAATTGTGCCAACACTAAAACCCGGGGCAGTTGTTTCACTTTCCCGCAATGATGTTGACTTTGTTGTTACAGAATATGGTGTTGCCGCCCTTAGGGGAACAAGTGTAAAAGAGCGTGTAGAGAGACTGATTGCCATTTCTCACCCGGATTACAGAGATGAACTTAAACATGAGGCCGGGAAATTGATGTATTAGTAAGGAGTTTTTTATGGCAAAATTCGAATTTAAAAACAAAAAAATTTACTACGAAACCCATGGCGAAACCGGATACCCCATAGTTTTGTTAAATGGGATAATGATGTCCACACTTAGCTGGCATGGGTTTGTACCATCTTTTTCTGCCAATAACAGGCTAATTCTTATGGACTTTTTTGACCAGGGCCAGTCTGACAAATACCGGGACGAAGTCTATAACCAGGACCTGCAAGTGGCGGCTTTAAAAGCACTGTTAGAGCATCTTAACCTGGAAGAAGTGGCGTTGGCCGGTATTTCCTATGGCGGCAATGTGGCGTTAAAATTCGCAGCCGAACACCCAAGCAGCGTAAGCAAACTTGTTGTATTTAACGTGGCGGCTAAAACCGGGGATTGGTTAAAAGAATTGGGCGAAAGCTGGATAAAAAGCATGGATGACCCTGTCCAGTTTTACAACACAACAATACCTGTTATTTATTCCCCGGAGTTTTATAATAACAATCCGGAATGGGTGAAACTTCGCAAGGATTTTTTAACCCGGCATATTTTTACAAACAAAGAGTTTTTGAAAGGAGTGGAACGCCTAACCAACAGTGCCAATGACTATGACGTGTCAGGTAAACTGGACAGTATTACAGCCAAAACTCTTATTGTAGCCAGTGAATTTGACCCTATAACCCCTGTATTTGAACACCGCAAACTACACGAAGGCATCACAAATTCGGAATTTATTATTCTGCCAAACACAGGCCATGCAACAATGTATGAACGGCCTGCAGTGTTTGCAAGCTTATTGCTTGGTTTTATTAATACGAATTTGGAAGCCTTAAAAGTATGAGAAAAGATAGGAGAATAACAATGCGTTTAAAAGATAAAGTTGCCATTGTAACAGGCGGCGCAAAAGGGATTGGGCAAAGCATAGCCCAGTATTATGCAAAAGAAGGCGCAAGAGTAGTTGCCTGCGACATGATTGAACTTACCTACAGCGACCCTAATGTTGAATTTTACAAACTGGATGTATCCTCCTCTAACGAATGTGAAACATTTTTCAAGTTTGTATCCGAAAAATATCAAAAAATTGATATTTTGGTAAACAACGCGGGTATCACCCGTGATGCCCTAACCCGTAAAATGACAGATGAACAATGGCTGCAAGTAATTAACGTTAACTTAAATGCTATTTTTTATCTAACACGGCATATTGGGCCGTTTATGCAAGGTGCCGGTGGCGGCTCAATTATCAATATTTCCTCTATTGTAGGCGAATTTGGAAATATTGGTCAAGCTAACTATGCCGCCACTAAATCTGCATTATTCGGCTTGACCAAAACCTGGGCAAAGGAATTTGCTATGCGAGGCGGCAATGTTCGTGTTAATGCCATTACACCGGGGTATATCATGACAGATATTTTAAAGACTGTGCCCCAGGATTTACTGGACAAATTTACCGCCCAAACAATGCTTGGCCGCCTTGGCCAGCCAGAAGATATTGCAAAGGCTGCACTGTTTTTGGCAAGTGATGATTCTGTATATATTACCGGGCAAATTCTTGGAGTTAACGGTGGTATGAGGCTGTAGACTGCAAATAAAGCGACCCCCTGATATCAGGGGGTACTTTTTTTAAGCTTTATAGGCACAGAACCTTACTAACAGGGGGGTACAATGTACATGCACATAGCACCTTGATGAAATGCTAATGACATAGTATTATGTACTTGAATAATATTACGCATTTCCAAGGAGTGTTTTAAATGTCTTTTAGCACCAAATTAAAGGAACTTCGCTTGCAAAATAACTTGTCACAGGAACAGTTGTCAAGAAAACTTGATATTACAACGCGCCCGTATATCGACTATGAAAAGGGAAAAAAATATCCACCTGTAGAAGTGCTTGTTCGCATGGCAAGGTTTTTCGAGGTAAGCATATCCTATCTAATGGATGAGCAGGACGAGCTTCCAACGAATCCAAATGTGCATGAGTCGATATATGGGACACATAAAGCAGATAATTTAATCAAAGAAATTAGCGGTCTGTTTATGGGGGAAGAATTGTCTGAAACGAATAAAGATGCTGTTATGGCTGCATTGCAAAAGGCATACAGGATATCGAAGAATAAGTAAAATATTTTGAATCCGGCTAATCCCTAGGGTGTAATGCACTGATATTGTGATGGGGGATTTTTGTGGGTGATGAAACACTAACAAAAGAAAATATTATTATCTACGATTGGCTTTCATTTTCTTCAAAAATCCATTCTGTTGAGCAAATTAAAGAAATTATTGGCTTTGCTGATGTAAAATTTCAAGAAATATATGGTTTTTACGGATACAGCAAGAGGATTACTTATGAAGGTGTATCCATCTTGTATGGCGGTCATGCACCAAATATGGGTGTTATGCTAGATATGAGCGGCCAAGGCTGTCGCACCTTTGAAACACTGGGTAGCGGTAATTGGGAATCGTTGTTTGCACTAATAAAACAAGGGCAAAATAAAAAGCTCATAAATATTTCTCGCCTTGACATAGCGTATGATGACCACATAGGCATACTTGATATTGAAAAAATAAGTAATGATACCGAAGCCGGAAATTACATAGCAAAAACGCGCAATTATGAAGTTATAAACAGTAACAAAGGAAGAACTGTCAACCACGGTAGTAAAGCTTCCGGCGCATACATTAGGATATATGACAAAGCAAAAGAACGCGGCTATACCGATGGTTGCCATTGGATACGTTTAGAGTTGCAGCTTCGTGATAAAAATGCATTGGGCTTCGTACAAAATGACACTGCTATTGGAGTAAAATTTCTGGGTGTCGTTTACAATTATCTCCGTTATGTAGTACCAAGCGCAACAGATACAAATAAACGCCGCTGGGTTGATGCTGACTATTGGCGAAATTTCGTCGAGTCAACACAAAAAATACAAATATATCAGAAGCCCGGCATCGAATATAATGAAAGAAGTCTTGAAACGTTTGTATTACGCAACTCCGGTAATAGTATAAATGTGTTTCGAAGGATTTTTGGTGATCAAAATTTACTCCATGCACTCGACATAATTGACAGCAAGGCCACATATTCGTTGAAACAGCAGAAATTGATTAAAAAATATGAGGGACATCCTGTGCAAACACCGGCTATTATCACTGAAAATCAATAATCGAATACCAAGGTTGGCAACGACCAGCCCCCATAGTGGACTTTCACCACCGAGTTGTTAGTCATGCGTGGCCCACCAAAATAAAAAATCGACCCCCTGATATCAGGGGGTACTTTTTTTAAGCTCTATCAAACGCCGGGTTTATGGCGTACAAATTCTTCCTATCCATCCTATCTCTTGTTATCTCAAGGCACTCGCCGAAATTACAAAGTTAAGTAACTGCCTTCAAAGCCTTGTGTGTAGCGGGTTTGAGACATGTTGCGTTAAGCCAAAAAACATTCTGAAATGCCCCTGTTTCATTTGATTTTTATTGTGGGTTTCGTTCGCAATACCAAGCTTGTTTTCGTTTGAGTTCTTGCTTAATATCACAAACACTACATTCAGAATATTTTTCAACTGCATTGACAAATTCTACAATTAACGGCCCATCCATTAAATAGTTATACCCCATGGAGTGTATGTCCCATTTCCGTTTGATATGGTTCAATTTTCGATTCATATGAGATATACAGCATGTCATATTTATGTCGGTGATTTTCAAAAGTATAGTTAGGGATATAAAGAATATGCTTAATGCCTTTCGCCGAAACGTAACCGTGCCTCTTATAAAGGTAGCCATAAACAAAATATTCCGGCAAATCCTCCGGCAATATTTTCGTGCGATATTTACCGTATGCAAACAGGAATCCGGATGGGTCACGCACTACGGAGAGTGGGTTCATAGTGACTTTGCTTTCCATATAAAGCGTTGCTCTTATTCGTTTCTTGCTCATTGAACCTTCACCCTTGATTTAGAAACCCCTTAGTCTCTCAAAATATTTCCTACAGTATACATGCTCATCTATGACAAAATACCTTATTAAACTTCAGTATAACACGGTATTTTGCCGGATTCAATTCAAAATTAATATTTCGCGTCCATTTGCTTTGAAGATTATGTAGCCCTTAGGGGTGAGGAACCTCCAAATACCATATATACGTCTAATTATGGAGGGTGCAAACCACCCTCCCTGAAACGCCCACTGCTTTTCGCATCTAGCTAAAAATGCTGTATATATTATAAATACAGATGGTTGGCCAATAAATAATTTTTATGGGGCCGTGAAAGGAGAGTAGTTAATATGACAAACACCATGCGTAAGAAAATAGGGCAAGTTTTAACGGCGCACGCATTATGTAGAGGTACTGCTAATGTGGAAGTTAGAGAAGAAGTAAGGCAAACAGACAATGGGCAAGTGAGGATAATCAATGTCATACCAATTATGACTGATATGGAGCGAGAAGCTACTAAAAAGCGAATTGGTAATGACCTCTACGAGATTTTTAGCCGCATACTGGTAGAGTTGGGTCTTGACAGTGAATCTACAGAAGAATATCGATGACAGGAACGCCTATATTGGTGCAATATCATTATAGGCATTCATTAGGATTGCTACCACTAATCCTTCATTATCTCAAATCAATAACTTAACTATTCAAGATATTAGCTGAGTGATTTAAGTTAATTCCTTGACATTTAAGTTATTTCGTGATATGTTATTAACATAAATCACATTTGGAGGCCACTTTAATGTTAGCAGAAGAATTAAAATTGTTGGTTGACGATGTTATCAACCTTCGTTGTGAATTAAATACCATAGAACTAAAGAAGGCGGCCGGCGGTACGCCGCAACGCCTGTATGATACGCTTTCCTCATTTTCCAATCAAGTGGGGGGTGGCATAATCATTTTTGGTATTGACCAAGAGAACAGTTACGAGATATGCGGTGTTTATGATCCACAAGATTTACAAGTGAAGGTAACGGAACAAGCGCAGCAAATGGAACCTGTTGTCCGACCTCTGTTTACTGTGGCACAGATAAATGGCAAAACCATTGTTAGTGCAGAAATATCCGAATGTGATGTTTACGAAAAGCCTTGTTATTACCGTGGCGCAGGGAAAATATGCGGTTCTTTTGTCCGTGTTGGAGAAGCCGACCTACCAATGACCGAGTACGAAATATACAGCTATGAGGTTTATCGGCGCAACATTCAAGATGAGCTGCGGACTGTTCCCGAAGGCATAGGCGCAAATCTAAACGATGCGGGACTTAAATTGTTCTTGTCAAAAATTAGAGTAGAAAAACCAAACTTCGCAAATCTCTCCGATGAGGATGTACTAACCCTTTGCGGTTTATTCAAAGACGGCCGCCCAACTCTCGCCGGTATTATGATTTTTGGCTTGTATCCCCAGGCCAACTTCCCTGGCTTTGATATTACTGCCGTGGTGGTTCCAGGATATGAAGTAGGAAATGTAGCACAGGATGGCGCACGCTTTACGGACAACAAAAGAATTGACGGTACAATATCAGCACAGTTGGATGGCGCAATGGCTTTTGCCAACCGGAACATCAAAGTCAGGACTATTGTAGACGAAAAGGGTAAACGGGCAGATAAACCCGAGTATCCGTTGAAAGCGATACGCGAGGTTATATTAAACGCACTAATTCACCGCGATTACAGCCGCCATACTGAAAGCTCCCCGATTCGCATTTTGCTTTTTGCTGACCGCTTGGAAGTGGAAAACCCCGGCGGGTTATATGGTCGTGTAACGATTGATAATCTAGGCAAAACAGGCGCGGATACACGTAATCCCGCAATCGCCGCCGCATTGGAAGTTTTAATAGATACCGAAAACCGCTTCTCCGGGATACCGACCATCCGTTACGAAATGAATGCCGTTGGTTTGCCTGAACCAAAATTCGATTCGTCCCGAGGAGTATTCCGCGTTACACTTTACAACGAAAGCGCAAAAGAAGCCTTGGACTTTGAAGCAGGCAATGGTGATTTGATTGAAAACTTGATACAGTTTTGCAAGATACCCAGAGGGCGGAGCGAACTTGCGAAGAAATTAAATGTTTCTTCAATTTCCTACATGATGACTCGGTATATTAACCCACTGCTTGAAAGCGGTAGACTGAAAATGACGATTCCCGATAAACCCAAAAGCCGGAATCAAAAGTATTTTAGCGAGTAACGAATTCACGTTACAGACTTTTAATTTACTGTCAACTCGTCAGTTAGCCAAAGAGTAATTCCAAATCATTTCCAGAGTCAATGTGCGCTTGCTGCCCATAATATTTGACCTCAAATTTCTGCCGGTAGCGTAAGAAAACCGTCAGGAATATTTGTTCCTAACGGTTTTCCAGCGTATTTACTTAACTTTGTATGGTTTGCAAATTTCACTTTGCGTAGAACATCCGCTTACTATCAAGGTATTCTCGCACATAGGACAAGCTTTCGCCGAAGTTACAAAGTTAAGTAACTGCCTTCAAAGCCTTGTGTGGAGCGGGTTTAATGGATTTTGAAAAACTATATAAAATTTGTTTGACTACCCTTTTTTGGGGTATTTTTCATCAGCCAATCCTCATTATGTTCATGAGGGCATCACTCTCAATTTACAATATAACACAGCATCATGTTTTTTCAAAGAAATATTCAAAAACAGAACATATAAACGTAAAAAGTATGGAGTGCGGTAAGGCCGTACTCCATACTCATCACAAATAATTATACAGATTATCAAGCTTCTTAATATCATGCCGCTTACTGATGGTGATAGGCGCGACCCCAATGTCAAAAAAAGCTTTCATCACTTTGTTGATCCGTCTGTAGTTCAACGCCTTCTGAGCCAATAGCAGCGATTTCTTATCTGGTATCAGCTCCACCAGCCACAACATCTTACGCCTAATTGTCGCATCCTTAACCTTCGCCCGGATAATTTCTTCGGTTTTGTCTTTTTTGTAGAAGTCACCAAAGGGTACTACTCTTAAAAATGTATCAAGGAATATCTGCTCCCTATTGTCGTACAAATCGGTTATTTGCTTGACTATAGAGGACTTATTGGTATATCCACGAATTGATTTAGGCTTAGTCAGTCTAACCTCTGCTCGAAGTACCCCCTCACAGTATTCCGACTGTCCTATATTAAAATATTCCTGTTCTCCATGTAGGGCTTCCAAATCATATAGCATAAACTTAATTCCGTTGCTGTTTCCGTCGTAACAGAGGCCGGTGTCGCCTCCAGACCAATCATCATTGGAAGGCGAAAACCCTTTGACCTTTCCGATGCGACGTAAGACTTTGAGATAATCAAAAACCTTTTCGCTGCTGTGAACGTCAATATCTGTCGTAAGAGCCATTCCTGATAATTCAAAATCATCAAGCTTGTATTTGTTATTAAAATAACGCTCAATCCTCTTGTCCAACTTACTGATTAACTTATCCGGGTTCGGGTTGTCAGTGTCCAACATCCGACATGGATTTACGATTATCTTTATTTTCTTCTTGTATTGGCTATTTTGATATAAGACTATTATCCCTCTTGATGCTAAAGTATAATCAGCAAATTTATTGTCAGCAAAACACTCCAATTCGCTGTAAGCTTGGTCAAAGATTTTAGTAAATTTATCTGAATCGAGAATCAATGTAAGCTCAAATGTGCTTTGTAAGTGCATAATCATTTCCTCCAATCGCAATTCTTTTTTACAGATTTGTTATGAAGGAAAAACTTTTTTATCATGTTGTACCCGCAGTTGAATGTTGATTTATTATCCCAGTATTATTTAACGGTCACTTTTGACAATCAATCTGACTATATAAAAAACATCCCCATATAATCATATTATTAACATAATTAGGTGCTACACAAAAGCCAAAAAGCCCAGCAAAATCAACACAATAACAACAAAATATGGTATAATAAGTGCAAGCAAAACATAAGAAATATGAAAA
>WQTQ01000205.1 GCA_009786175.1 Bacillota bacterium
TCGCGCATATCAGGCTGTGGACTAGATGGCGCAGAATCCATCAGGCTGTTGCTATGTGGTATCATTATCGCAAATTTAATTATTTACAACTGTAATACTAACTACAATCCTATGAATTTAGGAAACAAAAGGAGTGCTTACAACATGATTTCGGAACGGCTTAAAACCCTACGCCACGAACAGAAAATTAAGAAAAGCAAATTAGTATCCCAGCTCCCTCTTAACTACAGTACTTATGCAAATTATGAGTCCGGTATAAGGGAACCAAACGCGGAAACACTGCAACTTTTGGCTCGACACTTTGGAGTTAGCGTAGACTACTTGGTTGGGGCCAGCGAAGTTCGTAGAAAAGCAGAAGATATTTCTGCCCTTACAGAAGACGAACATAGGCATATTGCAGAATACCGCAAGCTTGACACCCATGGGCGAGAATTGGTAGATATTGTAATAAACAAAGAGTTGGAACGAGTGGCAAATTTATAGCATACGAGTTAAAACAG
The DNA here is from genome assembly GCA_009786175.1 of Bacillota bacterium. The sequence goes on from WQTQ01000205.1 coordinate 501, forward strand.
CAATTACACTTACGGCAAGTATAACCCCAATTGTCAACCAATCAGTAGGGGTCATTTTCATTTCTTTCATTTTTGTGCGGTCAACGTCACCACGGTAGCAGCGGGCCTCCATTGCAGTGGCAAGCTCATCGGCACGTTTAAAGGCGGATACAAATAACGGAACAAGAATTGGCAGCAGGCTTTTTGCGCGCTTTGTCAGGCCGCCTGTTTCAAAATCTGCGCCGCGGGCTTTTTGCGCCTTCATTATCTTATCCATTTCATCTGCCAAAATTGGTATAAACCGCAGTGTAATTGTCATCATCATGGCAATGTCATGGGCAGGCACTTTAACAATTTTTAGTGGCCGCAGCAATGCTTCTATCCCGTCTGTTAACTTAATTGGGGATGTTGCAAGGGTTAACATAGACGTGCCAATTACCAACAGCACCAACCGTATTGCCATTAGTGCCCCCTGAGCGATACCCTCCATTGTTAGCCGCACAAACCCAAGCTGAAAAATAACCGTATCGCCGGGGGCTAAAAACAGATTTATACCTACTGCAAACATCAACATAAACAAAATTGCGCGAAGCCCTCTAAACATTAGGCGCGGCGGCACTTTTGAAAATGCGATAATGACAGCTACATAAACAGCAATTATGGCATAACCTATAAAATTGTTAATCATCAACAGTACAGCAATGTGCGCGAACGCGCCTATTAATTTTACACGCGGGTCCAGGCGATGTATTATTGAATTTGTGGGATAATATTGCCCAACGATAATACGCGTCATGAGTTTCTTCCTTTGTATATAGCTGCCAATGTGCGCACTGCATCTTCTACTGTAAACACATTGGGGATATTTGGGTTTATTTTATTCAATTCCATAAAGACACGGCTAACTTGCGGAACATCCAGCCCTACAGAAACAAGCATGTCCCCTTGCGCAAATACCTGTGCCGGTGTACCGTCACACATCAACCTGCCCTTGTTCATTACAAATATACGGTCTGCCAACCGCGCCACATCGTCCATACTGTGGGACACCAATATTACTGTTATCCCCAGGGCAGTGTGCATACGTTTAACTTGCGCAAGTATCTCATCTCTACCTGCAGGGTCTAACCCCGCGGTCGGCTCGTCCAGCACAAGAACCTCCGGACGCATAGCCAGTACACCCGCAATTGCCACGCGGCGTTTTTGCCCGCCGGAGATTTCGAACGGCGATTTTTCATACAAAGATTCGTCTATGCCAACTATGTCCAATGCATCACGAACTCGGTCCGCGATTTCACTCTCGGATAAGCCCATTCGCATAGGCCCAAAGGCGACATCTTTATATATTGTTGACTCGAACAACTGGTGTTCGGGATATTGGAAGACCAGCCCTACCCGCTGGCGAACGCTTTTTAGATTAGTTTTATCCGCGTGAATATCCTCACCGTTCAAAAAGACCTGACCGGATGTAGGCTTAAGCAAGGCATTTAAATGCTGGATAAGCGTACTTTTGCCTGAGCCTGTATGTCCTATAACTGCCACCATTTCACCTTTGTTAATCGTCAAATTAACATCGCTGAAGGCGGTTTTTTCAAATACAGAACCCGGGCTGTATATGTGAGTAAGGTTTTTTAATTCTATAGCTGTCATACAGTCAATCCTTTAATTACAGGGTTTTGTAGAAACTCATCCACAGTTAATATTGTATCATCAATAGGCAGTCCTTGCACCCTAAGTTCGTGAGCAAGCACAGTAACTTGCGGCACACTAAGTCCCAAATTTCTCATTTCTTCTACTTGACTAAAGACGTCGCGCGGGGTTCCGTTCATTACAACATTGCCTTTATCAATAACCATTATGCGGCCGGCGCGAGCAGCTTCCTCCATAAAATGAGTTATAAGTATGACTGTAATGCCCATTTCGCGGTTCAACTGCGATACGGCATCTAAGACTTCCTTACGCCCGGAAGGGTCCAGCATTGCAGTGGGCTCATCCAGCACAATACAATCCGGTACCATTGCTAACACGCCTGCAATACCAATTCGCTGTTTTTGCCCACCGGAAAGATGGTTGGAGGAAGATGCTGCATATTCTGTCATGCCTACCGCAGAAAGGGCATTATCAACCCTATGTCTTATTTCATCCGATGGCACACCAAGATTCTCCGGCCCAAACGCTACATCTTCATCTACAATTGATGCAACAATTTGATTGTCGGGGTTTTGAAACAACATACCTACTTGCTGCCTAACATCCCATAGCAGGGCGGCGTCTTTGGTATCTTTGCCATCTATCCAAAGAGTACCGCCTGTGGGGGTAAGCAAGGCATTGAAGTGCCTTGCAAGCGTAGATTTGCCGGAACCGTTACAGCCAACTATAGCAATAAATTCGCCTTTGGCTACAGACATATCTATTCCCTGCAAAACCTGTGTTCTTTGTGCGTCTTCATCATACGACGCATACTCAAAAACTAATTCCTTAGCCTTTATCAAAAACCAACACCTCCAGCTTTTCTTGCTTCTCATCTAATATACTACCACAAAGTTGACACTTTTATCAAACCTGCGGGGACAAGAAACACTAAAACGTGTTATAATACGTTTATGATAAGAGGAAGAAAGTGATTTTCATTTCTCAATAATCAATATTGAGAAAACTGAAGACGACTTGCATTATCGCAATATCGAATATTGAGGTGTAGTATGGAGTGGATCAAGACAAGTATCGAGACTACCAGCCAAGGCATAGAAATAATAACGGGCGTACTATTGCACTGTGGAATAAGCGGAGTAGAAATAATAGATTCGCAAGAAAGAGCGCGCTACTTTGCAGACAGCACACGGACATGGGACTATGCAGACGAATCACTAATGGTTGCAGACTCGGATTGCGCATATGTTATCTTTTACACAACAGAAGACAAAGCAGGACACACACTGATTAATGAAATATCGGCAAAACTGGAAACGCTTCTGCAAGAAGACCCGGGCATTGGAACACTAACTCTTCGACAAGAATCTGCTAACGACGAAACATGGCTTCACGAGTGGAAAAAACATTTTAAACCAATACGTATCGGACGAGTGGTTGTAGTGCCGGAATGGGTAGAGTACAGCCGCTGCGATGAAGATATTGTTTTTACAATTGACCCGGGGACAGCTTTTGGCACAGGCCAACACCAAACTACGCAATTATGCATAAATGCATTGCAAAATTGGACGAGTACCGGAAGCAGAGTACTGGATATTGGCTGCGGCAGTGGCATTCTTTCGATAATTAGCCTGCTGCTGGGCGCAGGTTACGTGTGTGCGATAGACATAGACCCCGCCGGCGCAATAGCCGCAACCAAAAGAAATGCCGTGCTAAACCCTGTAGATTTGAACTTGCTGACAATCCTTACCGGTGACATTCTTACAGATGAAAACATACGGCAAAATATAGGCACCGGATATGATGTTGTTGTGGCAAACATTGTAGCAGACGTAATAATCCCCCTTGCACCCCTTGTAAAAACTCTTACAAAAAATGCGGGCTTATTTATCACATCCGGTATTATTACCGAACGGTTACAAGATGTGTTAAATGCCTTCGGCATGGCAAACATTGTAGTGTTGGGGCAAGAAGAGCTGGAAGGCTGGCACTGCATAGTGGGGCAAGTTGACAATGCCTAAATACTTTTTTAAACCCGAGCAATTACAGGGCGACAAAGTAATACTTGACGGTGAAACTGCCCATCACCTGCTTCATGTCTTACGCACAAAAACAGGTGAGATAATCACGCTCTGCAATGGGGAAGCTATAGATTATAACGCAGAGGTCAGGCAGGCAGACGCGAAAAAAACACGGCTGGAATGCAAAATAATACAGCAATCCCCCAGCCTTTCCGAGCCTTCGATAAAAACAACGCTGTATCAAGGCCTTCCAAAAAACGACAAGCTGGAAACCATTATCCAAAAATGTGTGGAACTTGGTGTAAGTGTAGTTATCCCTGTAATGACTTCCCGCTCTGTAGCGCGCTTGAAAAACGATACAAAAAAGGCCGCCCGCTATCAAAAAATTTCCGAGTCGGCTGCAGGCCAAAGCATGCGCGGCATAATCCCCAAAATACACGAGCCACTCAGCTTTGCAAATGCCATCAAGCAATTTGATAAAACAGCTTTGACCATAGTTGCATACGAAGAAGAAAAAGAACGCACCCTGAAAGCTGCCCTTTCGCAACAACATAAAAATATCAACATCTGGGTTGGTCCGGAAGGTGGGTTTAGTAAAGGCGAAGTTGATGCGCTAACAGACCTTGGGGCCATTCCCGTAACCCTTGGCCCGCGAATACTACGGACAGAAACTGCTGCAATTTCCATACTGGCACAAGTGTTATGCTTAACAGAGTGACGGCTTCTGTAGAGCAAAAAAATTCGAAATAAAAAAGAAATGGAGTACCACAAATGAACATCTACTTCGACAACGCCTCAACCACTCCCCTTCTTCTATACGGAGACGATATTTTAGGAAACCCCTCTTCTCCTCATGGGCTTGGCATTGCCGCAGAACGCAAATTAACAGATGCACGTGCAGCTATTGCAAAAATACTAAACTGCAACCCTGCTGAAATTACATTCACCTCCGGCGGGACAGAGTCCAACAACTTGGCTCTTCTGGGGTTCGCAATGGCAAACCGGCGTAAAGATGTAACCTTCATGGCACAGCCTTGGGAACACCCATCCATATTAGAGCCACTTAAATTCATAAAAAACCAAAGCCTTGCCAATGTTTTAATTGCTCCGTACCAAGAATGGAAAAATTGTAAAAGTGAACTTCGTCTGGCAGCAACATCACATGTTAACCACGAAACCGGAGATATTAATGACATTGCCGCCGTTGCGGCCACATTAAAAAAAGACAACCATCACACAACAATTCTTGTAGACGGTGTCCAGGGTTTTTGCAAAGAAACCGCAAACCTAACAGGCATAGACATGTATACTTTTAGTGCGCACAAGTGTCATGGCCCGACAGGAACCGGTGGATTAATGGCACGAAGCAACGTACGGCTGCTTCCCCTACTACATGGCGGCGGGCAAGAAAATAAACTGCGACCGGGAACAGAAAACGTTCACGGGATTTTGCGCATGGCAAATATCTCGTCAAAGTTGTGGAGCAAACAAGCAGACAATCATATTCATACGGCAAAGATAAAAACAAAACTTGCGGAACTTGCAAGTGAACTCCCAAACACCACAATTAATTTTAAGGAAAATACTTCTCCCTACATTTTAAACATGAGCTTCCTGGGCGTTAAAGGCGAGATACTTGTACATGTACTTTCCGAAAGGGGAATTTATGTATCTATGGGGGCTGCATGCCGCAGCCGTAAAAATACAAAAACCGCTCTTGAGGCAATGGGGTTTTCTGAAGAAGCGGCAAATTCCGCCATACGGTTTAGTTTTTCACACTTAAACACAATAGAGGAAGTCGATAGGGCAAAAGTAACAATAACGGAATGCGTAAACCAACTGCGTAAAGTATTACCGAAAGGGACAGGTCAATGATCACAAAAAAAGTATTATTAGTAAAGTACGGAGAAATTGCGTTGCGCAAAGGAAACCGCGCACACTTCGAACACCATCTTCTGGATGCAATACGCCACAACGTTAGGGAAGAACTAACAGGCGTAAAGCTGCGAGTCACCCGTGAACAAGGTCGGTTTTTAATAGAAAACCCTGGCGGAGATATAGATACAAATGACATACTTCCACGGATAAAACACATCTTTGGGCTAACAAAGTTTTGTCTTGCGATAAAAACCGATGCAACTCATATCAATGACCTAAGACCTATTGCCCTGGATTTCTTCCGCGAACACTGCAGCGGCAGCAAAACATTCAAAGTAGAAACAAAACGAAGTGACAAAAATTATCCTTTACTTTCCGGCGAAATTTCTGCCGCTATCGGCGAAGAAATTTTTATATCGGACCTTGGGCTAACGGTAGATCTTCACCACCCGGACATTACCCTTTGGGTCGAGCTGCGTAACAACACATACTTTTATGTAGACAGTGTCCCCGGCCAGGGCGGCCTGCCCTACGGCACAAGCGGCAAAGGAATACTACTTCTTTCCGGCGGCTTCGACAGCCCCGTTGCAGGATATTTGGCAGCACGCCGCGGCGTAGAAATAACCTGCATATACTTTCACTCGCCGCCATTTATATCAGAACGCGCTGCCGACAAAGTAAAAGATCTTGCCAAAGAACTTTCTAAATTTACAGGAAAAATCAAACTGCATATAATACCTTTCACAGATGTACAATTGTTTCTAAAAGACTCTACACACCCGGATAAACTTACAATTTTACTAAAACGGGCTATGCTGCATATTGCCAGCGCACTTGCAAAAAAAGAAAACGCCCAATGTTTAATTACAGGCGACAGCATTGGCCAAGTAGCCAGTCAAACAATGCACAGTATAGCCGCCGTAAATTCTGCGGCTGCACATGCCATACTGCGCCCCTTATCAACTATGGATAAACAGGAAATAATAGACATAGCAAAAAAGATTGGCACATTTTCTATTTCTACGCGCCCTTACGATGACTGCTGCACTTTATTTGTGGCAAAGCACCCAGAAAACAAACCAAGTACCAAAGCCATTGATAAAATTGAAGGACAAATAATGGATATGCTTGCACCTCTTATGACTGCAGCTTTAGAAAACGCGCAGCATCTCATACTGTAGAATTTAAAACTAAATGATTACAAAAGCCAATATTTGCGGTATAATCTAAGGGTATCTTAATATGGTAACAATATTATAGAAAGAAGGGCACTAAAATGGTACGTAAAGTAATACGATGCGCTGTTAAAATATTTTTCTTAGCAGGCGCACTATCATTAACCGCTTGCGCTCAAAACGGAAATGATACAACACCTTCAGCACCGGAAGAGGAAGTTCAGCCAACTACTACCCCGTCAATTCCGCCTAAGCCGGTAGACAACACACCAAATTGGCTTGCGCCGGACGACCTTGAAAACCCCGATAACCTGGCTGTACTTGAAGGACCGTTGGCATATAAACTGCAAACGCCTACAAGGATGCTTCAGCTAGAGCCGCTAATACCCGGGGAAGAGCTTGCAATCCTTCACACAAACAAAGGCGACATAACAATTCGCTTCTTCCCTACAGAAGCTCCTATTGCAGTTGCCAATTTTAAAGCTCACGCCCGCAACGGCTACTACGACGGTCTAATATTCCACCGCGTTATCCCCGGCTTCATGATCCAAGGCGGCTGCCCGCTTGGTACAGGCACAGGCGGTGAAAGCGTTTGGGGCGGAAGATTTGACACAGAAGTAAGTTTTAATCTGCGTCATTTCCGCGGAGCATTGGCAATGGCACATGCAGGGCCAGGTACCATTGGAAGCCAGTTTTATATCGTTCAGAACGACAGCCTAGACCCCAGTTTTATACCAATGTTTGAAGACATAAAAGAACATCTTGACGAAGCTATTCATATCCTACCGGATGGAACACGCATATACGTAAGAGACATTCACCCGCCGGAAGGAATAGAATATTTCTTGCAAAATGGTGGAACCCCACACTTGGATTGGTTCTGGAACCAGCGTGGCCCTCACCCTGTATTTGCTCATGTAGTAGACGGCATGGATGCCGTAGACGCAATTGCCAATACACCGCAAGGTGCCAATAACCGCCCGCTAGACGATATGATTATCGAGCGCATCACTTTCATAATACACGAATAACACTGGGTTTGCGAGATGCTTCACGCGAAGCGCATCGCATGAAACGCATCGCGTAAGCATCTCGCCAGATGCATCGCCTATCAATAGCAAAAGGAGTTAAAATTGTGATATATCTAGACAATGCCGCGACCACCCCACTGCATCCAAAGGCGCGGGCAGCCATGCTGCCCTACTTGGCCGAAACATATGCAAACCCTTCAAGCATGTATAACCCTGCGCGAAATGTCCGCAAAGCAATAGATGATGTGCGTCATGTAGTGGCTCAAGCCGTATCAGCAAACACTGCAGAAATATTTTTTACAGCAGGGGGCACAGAGTCAGACAATTGGGCAATAAGGGGGGTACTGGATGCCGCAGGTTCAAGAGGTAAGCACATTATTACAAGCTCTGTAGAACATCCGGCTATTTTTAATCTGTGCGAATATCTGGAAACAAGAGACTACAGTGTCACCTACTTGCCGGTAAATAAAGAAGGCTTTGTCAATCCGCAAGATGTAGAAAATGCAATACGTCCGGATACATGTCTGGTTTCGATAATTTTGGCAAACAACGAGGTAGGAACAATACAACCCATTGCCGAAATAAGTAAAATTACCGGAAAGCGTAACATCGTATTTCATACAGATGCAGTACAAGCCGTGGGACACATGCCGGTTAATGTAGACGAGTTGGGTGTAGACTTATTAACCCTTTCTGCACACAAGTTTTACGGGCCAAAAGGGATAGGCGCGCTTTACGTACGGAAAGGCACCTCTATAGCCCCTTTATTCCATGGAGGAATGCAAGAGCGCAGCCGCCGTCCCGGTACAGAAAATGTAATTGGCATAATAGGAATGGGGGCAGCACTGCAAGCAGCTATTGAGGAATTACCCGCAGAACAAAAACGCCTAACAATCCTTCGTGACAAATTGATAGAGGGAATTCAATCGACCATTCCATACACACAACTTAACGGGCCAACCGGCAGCAAACGTCTCCCGGGCAATGTAAATATTTCCTTCCGTTTTATAGAAGGCGAGTCTCTGCTTCTTCATTTGGATATGCACGGCTGTTATGCATCCACAGGTTCCGCCTGCTCTTCCGGGGCATTAGATCCTTCCCATGTGTTAATGGCAATGGGGCTAACCCACGAGCTTGCCAACGGCGCGATTCGCTTTACCCTTGGCCGGGAAAATACAAGTGAAGATATAGACAGCCTAATAAAAATCTTACAACCCACAGTACAAAAGTTGAGAGATTTATCACCACTATACGACGACTTTAAATCTTCCAAATAAAGCATTTCATGTCTGCATCACATCGCATTTCGCCTGATTCGCATCGTTTCATGCGATATGGTGCGATGCGTAACGATGTGACGCGATGTACTTCTGGCACTGCCTAACAATAGAAACGAGGCCTACTACATGGACTATAGTAAAAAAGTAATAGATCATTTTGTAAACCCACGCAATGTTGGCGAAATTGAAAACGCAAGCGGCATAGGTAATGTTGGCAATGCCAAGTGCGGTGATATAATGCGCGTTTACCTTAAAATCGAAAAAGATGTGATAGTTGACGCAAAATTTAAAACCTTTGGGTGCGGGGCCGCTGTTGCTACATCAAGCATGGCGACAGAAATGGTAAAGAACAAAACTATAAAAGAAGCACTTGCCATAACCAACAAGGCTGTTATGGAAGCTCTTGACGGGCTTCCGCCTGTAAAAGCTCACTGTTCTGTATTGGCAGAGGAAGCTTTACAATCGGCTTTGTGGGACTACGCACAAAGAAATAACATTACAATAGAGGGCTTGGAAGAGCCAAAGCAACATGATGAACATTCCCACTAGCATTAGTAGGGTTTGTCGTGTTATAATGACCAAAAGCAACAAATCTATAGCAGATATTCTGCGGAGGGAATGGCTATGTACAACAAAGGGGATAGAATTGTATACCCGCTGTACGGCGCGGGTATAATAGAAGGTCATGAAAATAAAGACATTGACGGTGAGTTGCAAATTTACTATGTACTAAACATTCCTGTAGGTAACTTAACAATACGAATATCGGCAGCCAAGGCGAAAACTTTAGGTGTAAGGCCGGTTCTTCACAAAGATAAAATTATTGAAGAACTTTCCGGTATCATAAATCTTCATGTAGAAATGCCGGACAACTGGAATATGCGTTACAAGGAAAATATGGAACGCATTAAAACCGGCGAACTTTCTCAGGTGGCAATCGTATTCCGCAGCCTTTTGTTCAGGGAGCGCGAGCGCGGGCTTTCTACCGCAGAAAAGAAAATGATGACCACCGCAAAGCAAATTATTTTATCAGAATTGATTTTGTCGCTGGATATAGAGAGACCGGACGCGGAAGAAATTCTTGAAGCAACATTTAAAAAATAAATTTTAGCAAAATATTAAACCGCATGATTTACCAATGCCTTACTGCAGGCCTGGGTGAGCCATGCTTTTTTTACACATAATTGTATAGCAAACGGCATTTCAATGTTCGTTTGCTATGGAGGAGGATTAGAATGCTAAATAATATTACCCTGCATGTGGCGGAAGATTACAACGCTTTAAGCAATGCGGCGGCGCAGCTGTTTGCAAAAACGGTGAATGAAAACCCAACCGGCACCTACGGCTTTGCCACAGGCGGCACCCCGGAAGGCATGTATCAACAGCTTATAAAAATGTCTGAGGCCAAAGAAATTAACCTTACACAAATTACTGCCTTTAACCTGGACGAGTATGTGTCACTTAGCCAAGACAACCCGCAAAGTTATTATTATTACATGGCAACAAAATTATTTGACGCGGCTGGGGTACCTTTGCAAAACCGTCATATTCCAAACGGAGGTGCCCCCTGCCCCATAGAAGAAAGTGCCGCTTACGAAAAGAAAATTATCGAATCCGGCGGTATAGATTTTCAAATTTTAGGTATTGGCACAAACGGCCACATAGGGTTTAACGAGCCTGCAGATACTTTCGCAGGGCAAACTTCTTATGTGGCACTTGCACAAGAAACCATAGACGCAAACGCAAGATATTTTGATGACATTAATGACGTACCTAAGTACGCCATTAGCATGGGTATACAAACAATTATGATGGCAAAAAAAATATTGCTGCTTGCAAGCGGCGACTCCAAAGCAAAAATAATGCGCGAAGCACTGATGGGGCCAATCACCCCAAAAGTGCCTGCGTCGGCATTACAAATGCACCAAAACGTAATTGTGGTTGCAGATAAGGCCGCCGCCAAATACCTGGTGGCATAGCAAATGTCTGCCAAGCGCGGAAATTCATTTGTACACCAAGCCGCGATTTTAGCCGCGGCTTCTCTTTTTGTGCGCTTTATCGGTTTTTTATACCGTATTCCTTTTACAAACTGGATTGGTGACATAGGTATCGACAACTATAACACTGCCTATCAAATCTATACTTTTGCCATTGCTGTATCTTCCGGGGCACTGCCTGTTGCGGTTTCGCGCCTGGTTAGCGAACGCATTGCCAAAAAGCAGTACCATAATGCCCATCAAATGTTTAAAATCGCAATGATGTTTGCCCTTGTACTTGGCGGGCTTGCAGGGTTAATTGTTGGTTTTGGCGCAAACTTTTTCGCGGGCCTTCTTAACGCACCGGAGGCCGCCTTAGCCACGCGCACTCTTGCGCCAACTCTGGTGGTTGTTGCTATGCTGGCAGTATTTAGGGGCTACTTTCAAGGAATGAAAACAGCTGTACCAACGGCAATTTCTCAAGTGGTAGAGCAAATTTTAAAAGTTGTAATAACCCTTTGGCTGGCACGGATGTTTCGTGATGCCATCAGTATACAGTATGCCGTTGCCGGGGGAACAATCGGAACAGGGGTTGCCGCTGTTGCGGGACTGGCCGTGGTGGCGTTTTTATACGCGCTTGTTGCCAAAGATTTGCGCAACCGTTCCAATAATGATGTTAACCGCTACACAGAAGAAAATAAAATGACGCAAATTCGTGCGATTTTTAGCACTGCCCTGCCTATGATCCTCGCAATGGTAATATTTAGCGTGTCCGGCTTTTTGGATCTTCGTATGACAATCAGCAGGATGGTTGGTTCCGGCGCGTTTACAATAGAAGAAGCTCAGGCTCTAAGGGGACAATTTACAGGTAAATTTATTCTTTTAACAACATTGCCTGTTGCCCTGTCTGTTGCATTGTCTGCAGCCGTAATACCGGAAATTACATCATCTAGCGTAAAAATGGATACCGGGGCAGTAAAGCGCAAAACCAATACGGCCCTGCACCTTTCTATGATTCTATCCATACCGTCTGCTGTTGGACTTGCCGTACTTGCAGACCCGATTATTGGCTTATTATTCCCAAGAGCCCCGGAAGGCGGCTGGCTTCTGCGCTATGGTGCGGTTAGCATCGTATTTATGGCTCTTGTCCATGTACTGACAGGCACATTGCAAGGCTTAGGACATGTAAAACTGCCTGTTATCGCGGCATTTGTCGGAGTTTTAACAAAAATACCCGTAAACCATTTCCTAATTGGTATACCGTCTATAAATATTTTAGGCGCGGTTATCAGCACTGTCGTATGCTTTGCGGTTGCCGCTGCCATAAACATGTACTTCCTTTACAGGCACACAGGTATTTTGCCAAATTTAACAGGCGCGTTTATCAAACCGACTGTTGCCGCTACGGGTATGGGCATGGTTTGCCACATTGTGCATATTGTTATAAGCACATTTGCGCCAACTGCAATTGCTACAATTGCGGCACTGGGCATTGGCGCAATGTCTTACGTAGTGTTTATGTGCCTGATTAAAGGCTTTAGAAAAAGTGATTTACAGGCCGCGCCCTTGCCGGGTAAAATACGAAGATTACTGCAGAAGTTATAAAAAAACACCCCGCAAATTGTTTTCGACTATGGGGTGTTTTTTGTTTTGCCATAAAATGCTATAGAATAATTTTTTGCCGCATAAACGATAATAAATATTATTAAACCAGGGAGGATTAGAATGAACAAAAAATTTACAGCACTTTTATTAGTTACTATACTTTTGATGGGTAACGCCGTATTTGCTTATGAATACCTATATTATCCGGAAGAATACCCTACAGATGAAGAAGAAACAGCAGAAGAAAACGAGTTTGTCGGAATACAGCCATTTAACGCTGTGCCGGTTTCCACTTGGCAGGGCCTTGTAAACGAAGTTGCGGCTGCAACGCCCGGTACTACAATCCAACTGATGCAAAACATTACTGCCCAAGGTGTTTTGGTAATACCGGCCGGTACAAATATTGTGCTGACAGGCGGGTTTACCCTTACAGGTAACGGCATTAGTGAAGTTATCAATGTTGAAGGCGCGCTTACCCTTGACGGCCCTGTAATTACCGGGGGCGGAAACAGCGGAGTGCGTGTTGCAGGCGGTACGCTTACCATGTTAAGCGGCAGTATTGAAAGCAATACAGCCATTACGGGCGGCGGCGTATTCGTTGGCAACAACGGCACATTCCACATGTGGGGCGGCTATACCCAAAACAACTATGCCTCCGGCACCGGCGGTGGCGGCGTAGACGTTTACCCCGGCGGCACATTTATTATGTGGGACGGAACAATTCAAAACAACCAAAATGCAATAAATACCCCGCTGCGCCACAGAAACGGCGGCGGTGGTGTACTTGTAGGCAGAAACGGAACCGCCAACCACGCTGTTTTTGAAATGCACGGCGGTTTAATTACCGGCAATATGACCAGCGCGCAAGGGGGCGGCGTAGCAATTCACTGCGCAAACCTTAACGGCCCAGATGATAACCCATACGCGCTGCCGCTTGGGCATCACTTTCACATGTTTGGCGGTGCCATAAGCGGCAACCACGCAAGAATAAGCGGCGGCGGCGTATCTGTATGGGGTATATTCGAAATGCACGCCGGTGCGGAAATAACAAACAACTTCGCGGCATCCGAATTGCCTACCGGGTCCCGCTGGAACCCCACCATGCCCGAAGACATAAACGGGACCGGCGGCGGTGTCTTTGTTGGCCAAGAGCGAGGCCGCTTCCATATGTATGGCGGCACCATTTCCAACAATGAAGCCTCTAACGGCGGCGGCGTGGGTATGAGCGCGATAGGTCACGGCCCTCCTCACTTTTATATGTACGGCGGGTCTGTTGTGGATAACCGTGCAATATACGTTGGACGCTATGGCCCAAATGACAGAAACCCCACCGGTTTTGGCGGCGGTATATATATGAGGGGCCAACCGCGGGTATTTATAAGCGGTAACAGCTTAATTGACGGTAATAACGCAGATAACCATGGGGGCGGCATTACGGTAAGAACCATGGGTTACAACTTCCATGTAGACCCTCCGGTGCCAATTCCCCCAGAGCGTCAAGGTTTTCTTCACATTACCGAAAACGCAAGAGTAACCAATAATGAAGCAAGTAATGGCGGCGGCATTTACACCTCTTTATACAACGTTTATCCCCATGAGTCTATAAATATTCATGTGGACCAAAGCGTATATTTAAGCGGTAACTATGCCCGCAACGGCCTGCAAATAAGAACCGACATTGCAGAAATTAACGGAAATGTTATACGCCCGGGTACGGTAAGCATCTACAATCATGCGTTTACCAACCATGATATATTTGTACCTTCCCGTTATCAGGCTTCAATAATAAAAACTTTGGTTAACCCCAACCACCCGGGCCCAAGGCCTGAAATACTGGCAGGCGACACCATAAGCTACAGGTTAGTAATAACAAATTCACGGGAAAACCCAATAACCGATCTTGTAGTAACAGATGTTTTGCCCGAAGGGCTGGCCTTTATACCCGGCAGTGTACGCTTTGAACCAAGCAGTATCTATATACCAAATTTCCCGCCTAGTTTTTCTCCGCCAGAATACACTTTTAACACTGCGGAAAACGAGCTGACGTTTACAATCCCGGCCTTAAACAGGCATTTTACGCTGGATATTTATTTCGATGTAACCATAACAGCCGTAGGAGAAATAACAAACACAGCCATACTGTTCTTCCCTGACGGGCCGGAAGAAGGAATCAGCGATTCTGAAACAATAAGAACACCTCACTTCTACGTTACCGGCAGCGTAACAGACGGCAGTGAAAACCCAATACCGGGTTTTCAAGTAAACATCTACGACAATGAAGGTAATTTAGTTGCCACATCGTACCCGAATCGCGCACAGGAAGAAGGCCTCATCCATATTTCTATCGACGATGAAAAAGGCCAGTGGACCACCGATTATCCATTGCCGCAAGGTGAGTACGAAATAATTGTAACCCTTCCCGACCCAACGGAAGAAAACCCTTACAACCGTCGTGAGGTTGACCGGGAAGAAGTAAGAATTGTAGACAGGGACATTTATCATCCAACTATTATTCCCCCAAACATCCCACAAGGCAGCATAACCGTTACTGTTACAGACAGCAACGGCAACCCCGTGTCCGGCGCAGAAGTAACCATCACTCACCCAAGCGGCACAGAGACTGTTCATATAACCGATGAAAACGGTCAAGTTGTCCTTCCCCACCTGCCGGACGGCGAATACACTGTTGTTATAACACATCCGCGATTAGACTTACCGGTTGTCAGGGGTGTTGTAATTGAAGGCAGCGACGAAAGAGAATATGTGATTATACCGGCAGAACAACAGCCACCACCACCGCCACAGCCGCCAATTGTATGGCCTCCTGTTCAAATCCTGCCTCCTTCACTGCCGCAGCCGGAAATCCCGGCACCACATTTTTATATCCAATGGTCACCGCGGTGGGCAGCCGCTTATGACGCCGCCACTGGCTACGATTTTCAAATAGCATACGAAGAACCGCCTGCCCTAACACCTATCGACCCTGCGCCCCTTGCACAAACCCACTTTGCCTACATGATTGGATACAGGGAAGACGGAACAATTCGCCCGCACTCCAACATGACAAGAGCAGAAGCAGCAACAATTTTCTTCCGCCTAATATCAGACGAACACCGTGTAGATATTTGGTCCCAGACAAACTCCTTCGCAGATATTCATTTGGAAAATTGGTTTAACAACGCTATTTCTACTATGGAAAACGGCGGACTGTTTAGTGAAATACCTTTGGGCGGGAATTTTTACCCGAATTTGGCTATAACCCGCGCGGAATTTGCTGCAATGATAGTTAACTACTTGGGACTTGGACATTACCGGATTAAAGGCGGATATGCTTTTACAGATATCGAAGGCCACTGGGCAAGTAACGCAATTACTGTCGCTTACCTGCAAGGATGGGTAAACGGCTTTGATGACGGAACTTTCAGGCCGGATGATTTGATCACACGCGCCCAAGTTGCGGCACTTGTAAACCGCGCCCTTGGACGCTTACCGGAACACACAGGCGATTTGCTTGACGGTATGGTAATGTGGCCGGACAACATGAATCAAAACGCATGGTGCTTCTTGTACATTCAAGAAGCAACCAACTCTCATTATCATGTAATGAAAGACGACGGCATTCATGAAACCTGGACACAATTAATTGACCCAAGAAACTGGCGTTTACTTGAAAGGCCGTACTCTACTCCGGGCTTATTCATTGGCCTTCATATCGGAGCCAATAGAGGACATTAAAAGAACACCCCCTGATATCACATTTCCACTGTGATATCAGGGGGTAATTTAATGAAATCAGATAACGGCAGTACCACTTTCAACTCCAGTACTAATTGCGGTATGTTGTGGAAAACTTTTTGTTGCATTTTGGGGCAAAGTATGTCACAATCTTACATAGTATTTATTTACTGGCACTTATACGTCTACATACCTTTGGATGAAGGAGAATTTTTATGTACAAAATAAAAAGTATTGGCAAGAAAATGATTATGATTTTTGCGATATTCTCATTTTTAATCGGCATACCGGTAATGGGGGCAATGTATCCGCAGCCACCACAGCCGCCGCCACAACCCTTCGCATCGCAAACGTTGAATGTGGCGGTTCTATCAGAGCCGCGTATTTTCCCTCAGTCATTATTTTCAAACACGCCTGCATTTAATAGTGTTCTAAGCTCGGATATTGCCATGTTGCATAGAAGCCAGGCGATACTTGACGCCGCTATTGACCAAATAATTGCCCAAGCACCTGACGTATTGTTGGTTAACGGGAATTTGACTAAAGACGGCGAAGTAGCTTCACACGAATTTTTGGCAGGAAGATTAAACCACCTTAGAACTGTCTTGCCCGATATAAAAATTTATGTAATAAACGGCAACAGGGATATTAATAACCCGAATGCGGTTTCATTTGTTTCACAAAACCCGGTTCCCGTACCAAGTCCCTCTTCTCAATTATTCCGTTCTATTTATGACGGGTTAGGCTACGGCGACTCTGCTTACGCATTCCATGACGGGTCTAATTCATATGTAGCCCGTCCTGCACCCGGCTTTACCATAATTGCGGTTGATACGGCTTCCGGGACTATTGCGTCCGGGCTCCTAAACTGGATCACCCAGCAAGCACAAGCCGCCGAAGACAGAGGCGATACGGTTATTGCATTTATGCATCACAATGTTGTGCCGCATTCTTCAATTCAAACAATAAATTTCCCGGGTACTTTAATAGCGGATTACGAATATATCGGCGCGGCTCTTGCCAATGCCGGTATTCGCTATGTTTTCAGTGGTGCATTGCGTGCAAACAATATTTCTCAACTTACCGTTAACGAAAATACATTAACCGATATCTCTACTGCTTCTCTTACGGCATTTCCTTCCCCTATCCGTTTTGCAAACTTTGTAAGGGGAGTACAAAACAACAGAAGAACCGAGACTGTCGATATTTCCACACAACGCATCACATCCATCCCGGGTGTTAACGATCTGACCGATTATGGCTCTCGCATGGTTAACCGGGAAATTATTGTTTCCCTAACTGTGGACAGTGTGCTGTATGATATGCTGCATAGTGAATTGGACCAATTGGAAGCCACAGAGTTTGTAAACACCAGAGGTGTAAGGCATACGGGAATTAGAGCCGCTATAGAAAGTGTCCTGCCGGTGGAAGACGGAGCAGGAAATCCGGTCAGTAACGATTTTGGTGACGTTTTGGTTGCTGATTTACGTGCACAGCTTCCCCATAGTTATGCGGAAGGCATACCAATTGACGGCGGCGGCAGGATCTTTTATAACATAAGTCAAAACAGGATGCAGATACAGGTTGGCCCCGGGTTTTTAGCCCCAATCGTTTATGCTACCGACAATAACATTCGAACTCATCTTGTAAATCCTGCATTTACGCAGCTTAACAACCTCCTTGTGGTGGACAGAACAACTGTCAACAATGCCATAGATCAATTGGCCCATGACCTTATTAATATGAATATATACCCGCTTCCTCAGCCGGACGGCAGCGGAGGATATACCGATGCAGGCAGTCAATACCAGCTTTTTGATTTGGCGCGATATGCCTATCTTGCCCACTTGGCAGGTGACGAACAGATACAGCAATGGATGCTGGATGTAATTGAAAACCTGAATAATAACGGGCCTTTGCTTGATAATGCCATAGGCATTATATTGGATAACCTTGCCACTGCCCTTGATGACGTGCTAAATAGAGTCATTATCAACACTAACGCAATTTTTTCAAGTAACCTTGCGGGGATTGCATTGAGAGCAGCAGTAGTTGACGGATTTGGAAACACTTTAGGAAGTATCCTGTATGGAATGGGCTTAGATGTATTTGAAGTGATCGGGGAATTAGGAAATGCGCTTACGGATGAAATGCGAGAGGAATTTGCGTTTACGCTGACGTATCCATTCCTTGCCATGCTGATAAACTACGGTTACCCAAATGACAATAACACTACACTTCATTGGATTGGCGGCGAAGTGACACTCCCTCCTCCGGTTGACAGAACAGCCTTGGGTGCGCTTATAGCTGAAGCGCATCAACTCAATGAAGCAGATTATACGCCCGAATCATGGGCAAACTTTGATGCGATGCTGACATTTGCGCAAACTGTGTACAATAATGCTGCCGCTTCACAAGAGCAAGTCGATGATGCGCTGAGCAATTTGACCTTGGCGATGGCCGGTCTTATATATATCTGCATTCACTGTGAAGTATATCCATGCGAATGCTGTGTTTTATGCTACCCATATCCTTGCACCTGCTGTGAGGAGTGCATACTCTGTTCTTTGTGTGAAGAATGTATAGTGTGCGGTAATTGTGAATGCTACGTGTGTAATAACATTTGCCCGGACTGCAACAATAATAACTGCGAGGACTGCGCCGGTTGCACATGCTACGTGTGTAGTAACATCTGCCCGGACTGCGGTCAGAATAACTGTGCCGACTGCGCCGGTTGCACATGCTACGTGTGTAACAACATCTGCCCGGACTGCGGTCAGAATAACTGCGAAGACTGCGCCGGTTGCACATGCTACGTGTGTAACAACATCTGCCCGGACTGCGGTCAGAATAACTGTGCCGACTGTGCCGGTTGCACATGCTACGTGTGTAACAACATCTGCCCGGACTGCGGTCAGAATAACTGCGAAGACTGCGCCGGTTGTATATGCTACGTGTGTAGTAATATTTGTCCGGATTGCGGTCAGAATAACTGTGCTGACTGCGCCAGTTGTATATGCTACGTGTGTAATAACATCTGCCCGGACTGCGGTCAGAATAATTGTGCCGACTGCGCCGGTTGTATATGCCATGTATGCACCAATATTTGCCCGGATTGCGGTAACTGTCTAGACTGTGATACATGCGAATGTGGACCCGTTCCGGTTGACAGAACGGCCTTGCGCGCGCTTATAAATGAAGCACATCAGCTCAATGAAGCGGACTACACGCCTACATCATGGGAAATTTTTGATGTGGTGCTGATGCTTGCTGAAATTATATACGATTATCCTGCCGCTTTACAGGAGTACATCGATGAAGCACTGTATTTTTTGACCTTAGCAATAGCTCATCTTGAATATATATGCATTCACTGTGAGGTATATCCATGCGAGTGCTGTGTTTTATGCTATCCATATCCTTGTACCTGCTGTGAAGAGTGCATACTCTGTTCTTTGTGTGGAGAATGTATAGAGTGCGGCAATTGCGAGTGTGATGTAGTATGTCCTTGCGATAACTTGTGTCAAGGTGACTGTGGTAACTGTTTAGACTGCATCGGTTGTACATGCTACGTATGCTCCAACATCTGTCCGGAGTGCGGCAAAAACAACTGTGACGAATGCGCCGGTTGCACATGCTACGTATGCTCCAACATCTGTCCGGAATGCGGCAAAAACAATTGTGACGAATGCAACGAATGTATCTGCGAATACACTTGTTCCAATATCTGTCCGGAATGCGGCAAAAACAACTGCGATGAATGTAACGAATGCATCTGCGAATATACTTGCTCCAACATCTGTCCGGAGTGCGGCAAAAACAACTGCGATGAATGCAACGAATGCATTTGCGAATATACCTGCTCCAATATTTGTCCGGATTGCAACAATAATAACTGTGCCGACTGCGCCGGTTGCACATGCTATGTATGCTCCAACATCTGTCCGGAGTGCGGCAAAAACAACTGTGACGAATGCAATGAATGCATCTGCGAATATACCTGCTCCAATATCTGTCCGGAGTGCAACAATAATAACTGTGCCGACTGCGCCGGTTGCACATGCTACGTATGCTCCAACATCTGCCTAGGTTGCGGCAAAAACAACTGCGACGAATGCAACGAATGTATCTGCGAATATACCTGCAGCAACATCTGTCCGGATTGCAACAATAATAACTGTGCCGACTGCGCCGGTTGTACATGCTACGTATGCTCCAACATTTGCCCGGAGTGCGGCAAAAACAACTGCGACGAATGCAACGAATGCATCTGCGAATATACCTGCAGCAACATCTGTCCGGATTGCAATAATAATAACTGTGCCGACTGCGCCGGTTGCACATGCTACGTATGCTCCAACATTTGCCCGGAGTGCGGCAAAAACAACTGCGACGAGTGTAATGAATGCGTCTGCAAATACACCTGCACCAACATCTGCCCGGAGTGCAACAAGAACAACTGCGACGAATGTAATGAATGCGTCTGCGAATACACCTGCACCAACATTTGCCCGGATTGCAACAAGAACAACTGCGACGAATGCAACGAATGCATCTGCGAATATACCTGCACCAACATCTGCCCGGAGTGCAATAA